>DFEN01000113.1 GCA_002368685.1 Lachnospiraceae bacterium UBA3801 | reverse complement strand
TCGCTATCGCTCAGGATGACAGAGTCGTAACTGTTATTCTTTCTATAAAATGAACTGTCTATTACGAAAGCACGGCACTGTCTATATTTCTGAATTTCTCATATCTATCTTTGGCGATGTCTGAACCAGACTTGCCCTTAAACTTACGAAGCTCGCGTACCAGCATCTCGTCTATATCACGATATACTACACTTGGATTATGATGTGCACCACAAAGAGGTTCCTTAATGATTCCATCAATAACACCAAATTTATACAGATCCTGAGCTGTAAGCTTCATCAGCTTGCAGGCTTCATCAGCTCTTGAGGAATCCTTCCACAGAATAGAAGCAAAGCCCTCAGGTGACAGAACTGAATAAACAGCATTTTCAAGCATATATACTGTGTTGGCAACACCTATTGCAAGTGCACCACCACTGCTTCCTTCTCCGGTAACTATTGCAATTACCGGAACCTTGAGTGAACTCATCTCTGCAAGGTTTCTGGAAATAGCCTGACTCTGTCCATGAGCTTCAGCATCGAGTCCAGGATAAGCACCTGGAGTATCGATAAATGTAATAATAGGACGTCCAAACTTCTCTGCCTGTTTCATCATTCTAAGTGCCTTACGGTATCCTTCAGGCTCAGGCATTCCGAAGTTGAATTCCATATTTTCTTTTAAATCGCGACCCTTACGATGACCAAGTACCGTAACAGGAAGGCCATGAAATGTAGCGATACCACCATATATACTCTTATCTTCTTTATTCAGAACATCTCCTCTCTGAATAAACAGATCATCAAACAGAGCATCTATATAATCATCAACCTTAGGTCTCTTAGTATGTCTAGCCAGAAATACTCTGTCATGAGGAGTAAGATTTGCAGCCTGCTGTGCGGTTGTATCATACTCTGCATGAAGGTCTCTCAGAAGCTCCATATGCTCCATGTTGACCTTAAGAGCAGCTATCTGCTCTTCCAAAGCCATCAGTTTATTATCTATATCTCTTATCGAAGCCATGCCTTCCTCCTTTTCTCATGAAGTTTCAGGATCTGTGCTAGTTTATCTCTCATTTCAAGTCTTGAAACGATTCCATCTACAAATCCATGTTCCTCCAGATACTCAGCTCTCTGGAAACCAGCTGGCAATTTCTGACCAATGGTCTGCTCTATAACTCGAGGACCCGCGAAGCCTATCAGTGCTCCTGGCTCAGCTATAGTTATATCTGCAAGCGTAGCAAAGCTGGCACTTACACCACCTGTTGTAGGATGCGTTAGTACTGAAACATATAAACCGCCACTTGCGCTGAACTTCTGAACTGCAGCTGATGTCTTAGCCATCTGCATAAGTGAGAGGATACCCTCCTGCATTCTTGCACCACCACTGGCGGTAAAGATAATCACAGGAAGCTCCATCTTTTCAGCCACTTCAAAAGTCTTTGTTATTATTTCTCCTACAGCCATACCCATACTTCCCATAAGGAATTCGCTGGCCATAACTGCAACTACTGTTTTATATCCTTCGATCTCACAAACCCCAGAAAGGACTCCTTCATCAAGTCCAGTCTTATTCTTGAGACCTGTTATTTTCTCTTCATAACCAGGATAATCAAGTGGATTCATAAACTGAATATCCGTCTTGATTCTTCTAAATGTTCCTGGGTCTGCCAGGCCTGCCATACGTCGTCTAGCTGAAATCTTTGCATGCTTACCACACTTTGGACACACGTACAGATTTTTTTTCACTTCACCAAGAGGAACCTCGACACCGCAATCGGAGCAGGTATATACCTGCTCCGAGTTAGTATCATCATCTAATTCCTCGTTTACTGAGTCGATTAATTCGACCTCAGCCTTGGCAACTTCTTCGTAATCAACACCGTGATTACGCTTACCAAAAAGTTTCATTTAAAGTGCCTCCGAACGAGTTTTTTATTTACTTGTGTGCTTCTACGTAATCTACAAGATCCTGAACTGTCTTGATATTTGGAAGATCCTCATCAGCGATTGCTACACCGATTGTATCCTCGATAGCCATACCAAGCTCTACTGCGTCAAGAGAATCAGCTCCAAGATCATCTGTAAGAGATGCCTCAAGAGTAATCTTATCCTCGTCAACACTAAGTGTCTCTGCTATAACTGCCTTGATCTCATCAAACATTTTCATATTCTCCTTTAGATATATTATTCCCTCTTTCGGGTATTTGTTCAAAATTTTTATTTAAAATTTTTGAACCTTTCTTATTATAGTCTATATTCCTTCAATGTCAACCTTTATTTTGAGACTCAACTTATCCTTTATTTTGGTTTTGAGCCTATACCCCAAATACAAGAAAAGACTGGAGTTTATTCACTCCAGTCCTTCTCTTTTATCTCTGAACGTCTGACCTTTCCGCTAGAAGTTTTTGGTAATTCTTCTACAAAGTCTACAAACTTAGGTCTCTTATATGACGCAAGATTATTCTTCAGATATTTCATTGTATCCTTACGAAGCTTATCTGTAGGGGTATATCCCTTTGTCAGTACGATGGAAGCCTTAATGGCCTGTCCTCTTACTCTATCCGGCACGCTAGTAACTGCGCATTCCAGAACATATGGAAGCTTCATTATTTCATTTTCTATTTCAAATGGTCCTACTCTATATCCGGCAGACTTGATAATATCATCAACTCTACCTACATACCATAGGTATCCATCCTCATCCTTATAAGCTGTATCACCTGTATGATAGAAACCATCATGCAGAACTGCATCTGTCTTCTCTTTATCTAGGTAATATCCCAGGAACAGTCCTCTCTGGTTCCTACCACGAACATCGAGGCATATCTCACCAGTCTCTCCGACACCAACCTCTCTGCCGTTTTCACCCATAACCTTAACATTATACATAGGACTTGGAAGTCCCATAGAACCAGGCTTAGGCTGCATGCCCTTCAGGTTTGCAACTGTAAGAGTTGTTTCTGTCTGACCAAAGCCTTCCATGATCTTAAGTCCTGTTGCCTTATAGAACTTCTCATAAACCTCTGGATTAAGTGCCTCGCCAGCTGTAGTTACATTCTTCAGCGAGGACAGATCGAACTTTCTCATATCGACGTGTACCAGCATTCTGAATACAGTAGGTGGTGCACAGAAGGAAGTCATATGATATTTCTCCATCATGGAGAGTATTTCCTTAGCAAAGAACTCATCGTAATCGTATGTGAAGATAGGAGCCTCACATAACCACTGTCCATATATCTTGCCCCAGAGAGCCTTGCCCCAT
>DFEN01000047.1:2632-4945 GCA_002368685.1 Lachnospiraceae bacterium UBA3801 | reverse complement strand
GCTCGGTGCGGGCTACCCCTAGCGGACCGCTCATTACAAGCTTCGCTTTTAATGAGCTTGCTAAGTTCACACTTCGCACTTTGTGCTCGTGTTCACTAAGCACCGAGACCCGCAACGGTCTCGAAAAGTGTTTATCATACTCACTCGGCATTTACGTTTTCTATGTGCTATAATTATGATGTTTGGTTAAAAAATGTCATTCTGAGCGAAGCGAAGAATCTTATAGAGAAAAGGGTGGATGATATGAGGAAGATTCTCATTGTTGACGATGACGAAGCTCTCTCCGATATAACAAGAGAGATGCTGGAAACATATGAATATAACGTTACACAAGCATTTGACATAGACTCGGCATTTGAAATACTCACGGATAATAAGTTTGATCTTATTATTCTGGATATCAATCTGCCAGATGGTGACGGATATGAGGTCTGTAAGGAGCTTCGTAAGGTTTCAAATGTCCCTGTAATCTTCGCCAGTGCAAGAACTAGTGTGGATGATAGAGTATCCGGCTTTGAGATGGGCGGAGATGATTACTTGTCTAAGCCTTATTCTATGAAGGAGCTGCTGGTTAGAGTTAACGCCCTGATTAGACGTACCTATGGCTCAGAAGAGGAAGAAACTTTTTCCTTTGGAAATGTTACTGTGAGTCTGACCTCCAGAAGTGTGAAAAAGGATGGCAAGGAGGTTAGCCTCTCTCTTAAGGAGTTCGATCTGCTGGCGTATCTGATACGTCAGGCAAATACGGCTATTTCCAAAGATAAGCTAATATCAGAAGTGTGGGGTGCATTCAGTGAAGTGGATGCCTCCACACTTACTGTGCATATAAGATGGCTTCGTGAGAAGCTGGAGGATGATCCTTCAAAGCCTCAGTTTATAAAAACTGTATTTAAGGTTGGCTATATTCTGGAGGCATAGGTCTTATGTAATATTATGACCTAATGCATCTGGATAATATATATTGGGGAGGATAGATGAACAGGAAACTACTTTTAATACTTTTCATATATACTATAGTTGTCATTATTGCCGGGCAGCTGATAATAACTCATATCAGTAAGATTTATGACCGGGAAGAGGCTGTAAGACAGGAGGCTGAGGAGAATCCTGTTAAACTGAATGAAGTGAAACAGCTGATAGCTGACGGTAAAAGTGACGAGGCAATAGAAACCCTTGATGAGATAATCGAATCTTATGACGACGCGGAGGATACGAAGTCTAGAGTCGTACTTCTAACTTGGATATTTGTTATCATAAATATCCTTTCTGTTGTTATTATTCTCGTATATATAAATATTAGAATACTTAAACCTTTTGAGGATATGAAGGAATATGCATCTAAGATATCGGCGGGTGACCTGGATTCTACGCTCAAGATGGATAGGGGCAACTATTTTGGTGCCTTTACATGGGCTTTCGATAATATGCGCCGAGAGATAGTTAAGTCAAGAAGAGCTGAGAAGGAGGCTATAGAGAATAACAAGACGGTTATTGCCACGCTTTCTCATGATATCAAGACTCCTATGGCGTCTATAAGAGCTTATGCGGAAGCCTTCGAGGCGAATATGGATACAACACCAGAAAAGAGACAGAAGTATTTATCTATAATGATGCAGAAATGTGATGAGGTCTCCAAGCTTACAAATGACTTATTCCTTCATTCTATTTCGGAGATGGATAGACTTGAGGTTAGTAGTGACAAGCTAGATCTAGTTGAATTTCTTGAAAAGGATGTACGAGAACTTTTTGTCGATGATACAGAATACAGCATTAACCTTCCGGAGAATGTAGGGAAAGTATATATAAATGCTGACAGAGGCAGACTTCTTCAGATAATAGAGAATATGAAGAGTAATTCTGAAAAATATGCCAAGACTCCTGTAGAGATTAAGCTGGAAGTGAATACAGTTAATGGCTCTAATGTTGAAGAAACATCAGATATTAGTTCGGATGATAAGGATTATGATATCAGATTGCATTTTATGGACTTTGGACCAGGTATACCAGACGAGGAGATACCATTTATTACAGGCAAGTTCTATAGAGGCAAGAATGTCGGAAATGAGAATGGTTCGGGACTAGGTCTCTATATAGTAAAAGAACTTATAGACAGAATGGGTGCAAAGTTGTTAATATTAAACAGTGATCCAGGACTAGATATGGTTATGGATTTCAAGAGAGTGTGATTATGTAAACCTACATTTGTTGTGGGATAAGAAGTAGCGAAGGGTATAAGTATGGATAATAACGATTTCTACAACCAGAATAATCAGCAGGGGAACGACCAAGGACAGCAGACTTACGATTATAGCC
>DFEN01000047.1:0-2515 GCA_002368685.1 Lachnospiraceae bacterium UBA3801 | reverse complement strand
AGACTTACGATTATAGCCAGCCACAAGGACAGCAACAGACCTACGATTATAATCAGCCACAGGTGCAGACATATAATTACGGTCAGCAGCAACAGCAGGCTTACGACTACAGTCAGCCACAGCAGCAGACTCAGTTCGACGCTCAGTATGCTCCACAGGAGTATGCAGGTGATCAGTATAATCAATATAATCAGCAGGCTTACCCAAATCAGTATGGGCAGCAGAGTTATCCTAATAATCCACAGGGATACCCTGTAGATCCTCAGTTTGATAAGAAATACATTTCCCCAGAAGACAATCAGAAGGCGAATATTATGTGCGTAATATCTCTATTGTGCCATTTTATTGTGCCATTTCTAGGTTCTTTTTTACTGGGTGGAATGACTAGTTCGTTTTCCGAAATTAATGATGTCTCAGCGGGAAGCACTATCACATCTCTATTATCTCTAATTGTATCGTGTAGTTATCTTGCTTCATGGGTGCTTATGATAATTGTAAGAGTAAAATATAAGAACAATACCTTTGGTAAGGTAATTATGTGGATATATATTATACTTCTTGCGCTTGGTATCATTGCTGTCATTATACTTATTGTGACATGTGTTAATATTTTAAGAGAATGTAATTTCTAATCGGACTAACTAGTGTGTGGATGTGAAAATGTCTGGAATAGTAATACCTGAGTTTAAATATTCTTTATATTCGCCGATAGTGCTACTTAGCATTATTATCGGTATAATTATGGCTTCGCTTCTAATGAAGAAGGCTGGGGTGACCGGCAAGAGTATATTTTATACAGATATACTTGTATTTGTATTTATTATAGTTTGCTCCTTTATGATGTCTATTGCGTTAACCGGTGACATCAGGCGGATTAGTTTTGTGGCAGCGGGGGGAGCGGCCGGTCTTATACTAGGCGTGACACTTTCCATTTTTATTATAAATGAGAAGGTGATTGATACTGCGGCGGCATGGGTGCTGGTTACACCACTTATGTATGGTCTATCCAAGATAGCGTGCTTTGTATCAGGGTGCTGCTATGGTATCAGATACAGAGGGCCATTTAATGTAATCTATGTGGCAAAGGGGAATGACAGCTTCTTTCCTATTCAGCTTCTTGAAAGTATATTCTTTGTGATTATCTTCTTTATAGGATTGCTCCTGTATCTGAAGCTGGCAGATAAGAGATTACTTGTAGCCAGGTTAGTGGTTATTCTGTCAGCTATCACGAAGATAGGTCTTGAATATCTAAGATTCAATCATGCTGAAAGGGGCGTGTCTGGATATCAGGTGATTATATTTATCATTGCGTGTGCAGCTTATTTACTGGTTGTTTTCATTGATAAGAAATGCAGTAAAACAGTTAAGAATTAATTAAGAATTACAGAAGGAACAGGTTAAGACTTCCGTGAGGGGTTGTTGTATATTAGTATCAACAACTAACGCGGAAGTTTTTTGATGGAACATTTAGTGAAGGATATTCAAATAAAGAATAGGAGAAAAAATAATGAGTAAGGAAATAGTATTAACAGCGAAGGATTTATCTAAGACATTTTCAAATGAATCAGTTCAGCAGCATGTACTGAAGAATCTTAACCTGGAAATATACAAAGGAGATTTCACAGTAATTATGGGAAACTCCGGATCAGGAAAGAGTACACTGTTATATGCGCTTAGCGGAATGGATAGACCGACACTTGGAACTATTACATATAACGTAAAAGATAAGCTGGAGAAGAAATGTAAGAAAGTAAATGGTGGGAGCGGCGTTGAGATATCAAAGTTCAGCAATGACTGCCTGGCAATGTTCAGAAGAAATCATTGTGGATTCGTTTTCCAGCAAAATTACTTAAATGACAGTATGAGTGCTCTTGATAACATAATGGTTTGCGGACTTCTTAAGACAAAGGATAGAAAGGTTCTTGCAGAAAGAAGCAAGGAGCTACTGGAAAAGGTTGAGATAACCTCTAAAGATTGGAACAAGTTCCCAACACAGCTATCTGGTGGACAGCAGCAGAGAGTTGCAGTAGTAAGAGGCGTCATCAATCAGCCGGAGGTGCTCTTCGCAGATGAGCCTACAGGAGCACTTAATTCGCAGAACACCACAAATGTTCTGGATATCCTGTCAGAACTGAATGCACAGGGACAGAGTATAGTGATGGTTACACATACAGTAAAGGCAGCAGAGAGAGCTAACAGAGTTATCTATCTGGCCGATGGAGTGATAACTGACGAGATAGACCTTGGACCTTACCTTGGAGATTATAAGGATGAGAGTAATCCTAACAAGGATCAGGCGGTAGAAAGACATAGAAGACTTAAAGATTTCTTATCAGAAATGGGATGGTAAAGATATGAATAGATTATTTATGATAGCTAAAAATAATATGAAAAAGCAGCGTGGCGACATGATCACATTTTTCCTGCTCACCATGATTGCTGTATTCCTTGTCTTTGACTCTGTGTCTGCACTTGCAGGGGCAAAGAATGTTATAAAGGATAGATTTACTGAAAT
>DFEN01000114.1 GCA_002368685.1 Lachnospiraceae bacterium UBA3801 | reverse complement strand
AGCCATATTGTCTGGATTATCGGATACAGACTTGGTAGCTACTACAAAGTAACAGAGAGAACAAATAAGATATTAAAACTTGTTTTTAAAGGAGAATAAAGTTATGGATGATAAGATTACAGTTATGATTCCTGAGAAGGATGTTGATGATAAAATCAGAATCCTTGGTGAGCAGATTAGTAAGGACTATGCTGGTAAGACAGTGCATATAGTTTGTATCTTAAAGGGAGCAGTATTCTTTGCCTGTGAACTTGCAAAGAGAATTACAGTTCCAGTAACTATTGATTTTATGTCATGTTCAAGCTACGGTGATGGTTCTACATCATCAGGCGTTGTAAAGATTGTTAAGGATCTTGACCAGTCTATTGAAGGAAAGCATGTACTTGTTGTAGAGGATATTGTTGATACTGGTAGAACACTTAGCTACCTTCTTGAGCTTCTTAGAAACAGAGGACCAGAAAGCGTTAAGCTTTGTACACTTCTTGATAAGCCTGAAAGAAGAACTCATGAAGTTCATGTTGATTATACAGGTTTCGAAGTTCCAGATGAGTTTGTAGTTGGTTATGGTCTTGACTACGCTCAGAAGTATAGAAACCTTCCATATATCGGAGTCGTTGAAACTGACGACTAATAAAACTTATGGAGCAGATAGCAATAGACACTGCTTCAAATAAACATTCGGAGGACCGTTTTGAAAAGAAGAGGAGTAAACTTATACCTTATATTTTTCCTGGCATTTATAATAATTGCTATTTATTACAGTGTATCTACTAAGAATAACGATACAGTTGAAACAAATGATTATTATAGAAGTATTGAACAGGATCAAGTTGTTAGTGTAGAGATTAAGCAGGGAAGAAAAGTTCCTACAGGTCAGGCTGTTTATACATTAAAAGATGGAAGCCAGGCTAAGATATTTGTCTCGGATGTTAATGAGATTCAAAGAGTAGCAGTTGAGAATGATGTTCCTGTTACTATGGATGAAGTAGAAGCAGACAATATTATGACCTATGTAATCATAGGCGTTGCAATTTTATTTGTTCTTGTAATATTTATGTCAGCCTTTAACGGCGCAGGTGCTGGTGGTGGCGGCGGTTCTCAGGGAATGAGAATGATGAACTTTGGTAAGAGCCGTGCCCAGCTTATTACAGAAAGTAAGTATGACTTCAACTCAGTAGCAGGTCTTGAAGAAGAGAAGAATGAACTTGAGGAGATAGTAGATTTCCTTAAGAATCCTGCTAAGTTCACTGAAGTAGGTGCTCGTATTCCTAAGGGTATCTTACTTGAAGGGCTTCCTGGTACAGGTAAAACTCTTCTTGCAAAGGCTATAGCTGGTGAAGCTAAGGTTCCATTCCTTAGTATCTCAGGTTCAGACTTTGTTGAGATGTTTGTCGGTGTTGGTGCATCAAGAGTAAGAGATCTTTTTGCAGAAGCTAAGAAGAACAGCCCTTGTGTTGTATTTATAGATGAAATCGATGCAGTTGCTAGAAAGAGAGGCGCTGGTCTTGGCGGTAGCCATGATGAAAGAGAGCAGACTCTTAACCAGATGCTTGTTGAGATGGATGGTTTTGGTGAAAATGAAGGTATCATCGTTCTTGCAGCTACAAACCGTGTAGATATTCTTGATCCTGCTATTTTAAGACCAGGACGTTTCGACAGAAAGATTGCTGTTAGCCCACCAGATGTTAAGGGACGTGAGGAAATACTTGGAGTTCACTCTAAGAACAAACCTCTTGCAGAAGACGTAGACCTTAAGGAAATCGCTAAGAAGACAGTAGGCTTTACAGGTGCTGATCTTGAGAACCTTCTTAATGAGTCAGCAATTGTAGCAGCAAGAGCTGGAAGAAAGTTTATTGTTAGCGAAGATATTAAAAAGTCATTTATTAAGGTTGCTATAGGTACTGAGAAGAAGAGCAGGGTTATCTCTGATGAAGAGAAGAGACTTGTTGCATACCATGAAGCAGGTCATGCTATTCTCTTCCATAAGCTTCCTGATATGGGACCTGTATATATGGTTTCTATTATCCCTACAGGTGGTAATGGCGTAGGCGGTTATACTATGCCACTTCCTGAAAAGGACGATATGTTTGAATCAAAGACGAAGATGCTTCATGATATTATGGTTTCTCTTGGTGGTAGAATTGCTGAGGAAATCGTACTTGGTGATATTTCAGTAGGCGCTGGTTCAGATATTAAGAAAGTAACAAGCGTAGCCAGAAAGATGGTTACTAGATATGGTATGTCAGAGAATCTTGGTGCTATTAACTATGAGAACGAAGATTCAGAAGTATTCATAGGAAGAGACCTTGGACATACTAAAGGATATAGTGAGAAGACAGCAGCTGAAATTGATGATGAAGTTAGAAGAATTGTTGATGACTGCTACAAGAAAGCTAAGGATATCCTTCTTGAAAACAGAGACAAGCTTGATGCCTGTGCAGCGCTTCTCCTTGAAAAAGAGCGTATTTCAAGGAATGAATTTGAAGCACTTTTCGAATAATATAAAAATGCACAAAAAAACAACTTGTCCTTTGTAATATTTGTGAAATGTTGGGATGGATTTAAAATAGGGGGATGCTATAATACAAGATGTAACCCCCAATACATTTATAGTTTTTTGCTATAACCCCATAAGAAAGAAATACCTTCTCTGAAAATGACAGATTTTATCTGTCATTTTTACTTTGTAGGGGTTTTTCTTGAATAGTCATACAATATATAGTATAATATGTCATGGTTGTTTTAAGATAAACTATCTAAGAAATAACGGGGGAGTTGTGCTTTACATAAGCACGCGATTTATTTAATGAACAGCACTAATGACGACTTAGCCGGCATACGACGAACTTCTTACATATCTGGTATGAAGCCGGTTCTCAAAAAGAAAGCTCTTTATTCAGACACCACAGGCAATTTCATCTCTCCGATGGAACCTACAGCCTACGATTTACTTACAATCCGATTCAGAACAGCTAAGAATAATGTAGACAAGGTTCTTCTTGTGGATGACCATGTTACTCATACTATGGTCAAAGAATATTCTGACGAGCTATTCGACTATTATTCCCATGAAGTACAGATGGATAATGAGCGCTATGCTTATTATTTTGAAGTTTATACAGGCAAGATGCGTACTCTTTTTGATACAAGAGGCGTAGTTAAGGAAGCAGATGACAGGTACAAGTTTCAGGTCTATCCTGGCTTCAAGACTCCTGACTGGGCTAAGGGCGCAGTCATGTATCAGATATATATTGATAGATTCTATAACGGTGATAAAACCAATGACGTAGAAACTAATGAGTACATGTATATAGGAGACTATACTCAGAAGGTAGAAGACTGGGGCAAATATCCGGCTACTATGGGGGTAAGAGAGTTTTACGGTGGAGACCTTCAGGGAGTCCTTGATAAGATGGACTATCTGGAGGAACTTGGTATAGAAGTAATATACTTTAATCCTCTATTTGTTTCTCCTTCTAATCATAAGTACGATATTCAGGATTATGACAATA
>DFEN01000175.1 GCA_002368685.1 Lachnospiraceae bacterium UBA3801 | reverse complement strand
ACAAATCGATACCTATTGTACCACAATTTATAATTTTTCACATCACTTTTACATATATTTTAAAGTTTGTTAATAACTTGTTCATATTTATAGTTTATATTTAAACCATAGATTTTTCATAACTCTCTCACCCTATGAAATAGTGTATACAAAAGCACCTCGTGAAAACGGGGTGCTTTTTCTTTGTACTGACAAAAAACATATTCTTTATTTCGTTAAATAACTGATGTGTTGTCATTCTATCTTACTCCATAATTCTATGCTTAACTTCCAGGAATTCTTCCACCTGCTTCTCATCAGGCTCTGGTGACAGCAGGCTTACTACCATTATCATAAATACAGTAAACAGCATCGATGGAATAACTGAATTGATTCCTATAATGTCGCACAGAGTTTCCTTCACTCCATTCCCGTCAAATATCGCAGCATATTTAAATAGCGGAACGCTGCCAAGTCCAACTATCAGGCCTGCTATACATCCAAACTTATTCATCCTCTTCCATATCAGTGACATGAAAAGAGTTGGTGATATAGAGCAACCTAGCGCACCAAGGAATACAAGCACCAGACCTATAGACAAATTCTTGATTCCCAAAGCTATCATTGCTGTCGCTATCCCCACAAAAAAAGCGGCGATAATAACATTTCTCCTATCCTTTCTATGGTCCACTCTGACAACTCTTCCGCAGCATATGATGTCTTCATAAAGCGAAGTTATGATCGAATGAAAAGCCCCTTCAATAGCAGTTATGAATCCAAGGACGATAATTATCATATAAATGAACGCAGTCATTTTGCCTATCTGACTTATATTGCTTATCTGGAGATACATCAGGCTGATATAGTCCGATACAGAATTTGTTATCTTATGCGGATACAGCACTCCTCTCGAAATTGTTCCTAGACACGCGAGGCTCGAGAAGAATATGAATATATATATTACAGTAATTATCTTGCCAATATTAATAGCTGCACCATCCTTCTCTGCGAAGAATAGCCCCAGCATAAATGGCATACCAGAAGCCAGCAGACCCATTGAAATAAGCGACACATAATCAGAAGGCATAAGCGGCTTGCCATCATGGAATAGAATGTTCATATAGTCGCTTACGCTTCCCAGTATATCCATTTCCATCATATTTCTGATTAGCTTATTTAGTCCAATATCATAAAGCAGGAATACAACCAGTAGAATAACTCCCAGCAGCATTATGATTGCCTTGATTCTAACTGTTTTTGTGAAAAGGTCTAGTCCGAATATTCCTACCATCAGTGCGATTCCAAGGGACATTGCAGTGATTATAAACTCCTGAGGAAGCCCCAGAACCTTATACAAAACTATGGCCGCCTCTTTTAAAACAAGCGCCGATATAACTATAGGTATTACTATTATTTCTACAGCTGTTAGTAAGCGGACTAAATATCCCTTCGAACCAAATCTATACTCAAAATAGCCTGGGAGTGTCACAATTCTCAGGCTCTTCTTAGAATATCTCATTAGTCTATAGGATTCAAAATTCCATACGATAAGAATGCAGATGGATACCCCAAGAAACTCCCAGAATATACCTGCACCAAATAGATATAAATAAAATGGCAAAATAACTGCACCAATAAAACCTGTCAGAAAAACAGTTGATGTGAGTCCTATTTCAATTGGTGAAGCGTCCCCCAGGGCAAACTTACGAATATACATTAGTCTCGGGTCTCCATTATTATCATATAATCGTCACAAGAAATGCTTCCGATCTCATCTGCCAGCTCATTGCTGACTCCTCTGGCTTCCGCCGCGGTTAGATCAAGTCCTTCAGCATTATACTTAAAACCATTTATAGTTATTCCCCTGGCTACATCGCCATAAGGAAGAACTGATATATATTTACCGTAAGAGTCAGCTGCAGACATTTGTACATTGCCGCGCGTTACGCGAATACGGTTATATCTATCAATTATATATGCCTCTATTCCTGCATCATAGGCAAGCCGAAGCATTCCAACACATGCGAGGCAATGATCCATTCTTCTTCCGGTGCAGCCCAGCATTACTATCTCTTCCGGAGCAAGGGAAATAGCATATTTCAGCGCATGTTCTGTATCTGTATCATCCTTCACAGGATTAAGCTTCTCTGACACAATGCCAGATAAGATATTCTCTCTCTCCTCGTCACTAACCGAATCGAAGTCTCCTATCGCCTTATCAATCTTGATACCATTTTCCATAAGGAATATAGTACCTCTATCTATCCCTATAACATAAGGATTATCCAGACTACTATAGGTCTCTCTAAGAACATCTATATCCAGTTCTCCACCTGCAACTAAAAGAATCTTCATTTCATCATCTCTAATAATCTTTTTGTATTTGCTTCTGTATCACCATTAAATACAGCTGAACCTGCAACTATCATATTCGCGCCGGCTGCAAGTATCTTGTCTATGTTCTCAGCATTAACACCGCCGTCCACCTCAATATCAAAGCTAAGTCCTCTAGTCTCTCTCATCTGTACGGCTTCTCTGATCTTGTCATAAGACTCTTCTCTGAAGCTCTGTCCACCAAACCCAGGATAAACAGACATAATAAGAAGAATATCTATGAGATCGAGTACATTCTCCACTGCACTAAGAGGAGTATCAGGGCTAACAGCAACGCCTACTCCGAGGCCTGACTCCTTTATCTGAAGCAGGTCCTCTCTCAAATGCTTTGTTGCCTCAGCATGAATAGTGATGTCACTCATTCCCAGACTCACGTAAGTATTTAGGTATCTGATCGGATCCTTGACCATCATATGAAGGTCAAGCTTCGTATCAGGAATAGCCTTTTTCACATATTTAATAACCGGAGGTCCAAAGGATATATTTGGAACAAACAGACCATCCATAACATCCACATGAATGGTGTCCACTCCTGCATTTACCACTTTCTTAAGTTCATCCTCCATATGACCGAAGTCAATAGATAGTATCGATGGAGCAAGTATGTTCATTACCATTTCCTCCTACTCTTAACGTCGTTATATATATCAACGTAGCTTGCATATCTTTCCTGCGATATCACGCCTCTTTCAAGCCGCTCCTTCACAGCACAGGAAGGCTCCGCTATATGCACGCATCCAGTATATTTACAGCTCTCATTCAGTCCTTCAAACTCTCTGATATAATATCTTATATCATTCTCGTCGCTGACCATAAGCTCTATCGAGCTGTATCCCGGCGTATCAATAATAAATGTATCTGTAAAACCCGGGACAGGTATTATCTCCGTGTGACGAGTTGTATTCTTACCCTTACCCAGCTTCTTGCTGATATCCCCAGTCTCTCCATTGTAGTCTGGAACCAGGCTATTGATAAGAGAGGATTTGCCAACTCCCGAAGGACCTGACAAAACTGTTATCTTGCCATTGAGGAGTTCTCTTATCTCATCATGGCCCCTGCCATTGATATTTGATAGCTCTACTACCTTATATCCTGCGTTACTGTAAATGCCCCTTAGTCTATCCAACTCTTCCGGATTATCCTTTAAGAGATCAACCTTGCTCAGAACTATACAGGTCTCCATCTCCTGCTTCTCCATATTGATGAGAAACCTGTCGAGAAGACCGGTATTCGGAACAGGATGCGCAACTGCGAAGATAACCAGTGCCAGATCTACATTTGCTACAGCTGGTCTGATCAATTCATTTTGTCTATCTACTATATCAACCAGAAATGCCGTATGCTCCTGCTCGCTTATAACATCGATTTCTGCATTATCACCAACCAGCGGTGTTATTCCTTGTTTCCTGAAAACACCTCTGGCTCTTGTCTCATAAATAACACCAGCGGCATCTACATAGTAGAAGCCGCCGATTCCTTTAATTATTCGTCCTCTTAATATCATATCTACTCATTCTGATAAGAAAGTGTCAGTGACTTGTTATAGCTTGCTGATACGTCAGCACCATTTGCGTCAACTACTGTAAATGACACTGTACCATTGTTGTAGCCCAGTCCACCGGCAGCACCATTAACATCAATCGTAGCTCCTGACTGTGTTGTTGTATATGCCAGGTGATATCCACCTTCATCGTTGATATATACATTTACTGTAACTGTACTAGCTGCAAGTGTCTCATCAGCTGTTGAGATACTTCCTGTTACTGTACCCTTATAAGACTTCTTCTCTGCACCATTACTGATTACAAAATCAACTGTAGTCTTCTCTTTAACCTCTGTATCAGCTGGTACGCTCTGTCTGATAACAAGACCGGATGCAACCTCTGAATTGAACTCATAGGATACATTTCCAGCTGTAAGTGTATTGGATTCAAGAGCTCCCTTTGCGGCAGACTCTGTAAGACCTGAAAGGTTAGGCACCTTAACTGTCTTCTCTTCCTTACCCTGGCTGATGTAGATAACTATTGTATCTCCAGCCTTTGCCTTCTTACCCGCGGCAGGGTCTGTTGATATAGCCTTGCCTTCTTCTATCTCATCGTCAAACTTATAGGATCTGGTTGGCTTGAAGCCCTGCTTTTCAAGTGTTTCATAAGCGGCATCTTCATCCATTCCCTTGACATCAGCGACATCCAGCTCTGCGGCTCCGGCGCTGACTGTAATTATTATCTGTGCATCCTTTGCAATATCTGTTCCAGCTTCTACATTCTGACTGATAACATAGCCTTCCTTAACATCTGTAGAGTTTTCCTGAACAAACTGGTAATTTGTGAAGCCTGCTTCCTTCATATCCTTCTCTGCAGCCTTTTCACTCAGACCAACTACATCAACCATTTTGATCTTAGCCTCTTCTGTAGAAGCCTCTGTGGTTGCCTCTGTAGTCTTCTTTTCCTTGCTGCCGAAGCTGAACCAGCCCATCATGTTACCAACTACTACGAATATAATAACAGCGACTATAACTGCTGCAGCGATACCACCTATCATTACAGCCTTCTCAAGCTTTGGATCTACGTCTGACTCGTCATCTTCATCATAGTCATCATCCATAGCATATCCATCATCTTCGTCATCGATTTTCTTGAGACTACCCTTTCTGGTAGGACGCTCATCATAGAAGTCCTCATCCTCCTGATTGAGAAGAGCCTCTATACGACTTCTATCAGGTCTGACCTCAGAACTCTCAGCAGCCTTACCTGCTGCTTCCATTTCCTCATCATAAGCCTTATTAGCGCTACCATTCTTGATCTTCTCCATATCCTCGTTGGTAAACTGCTGTGTAGGCGCTCCAGTAACTGTAGCTGGAGCAACGATTATATCGATGCTTGGGTTATCCTTAACTCTATTCAGATCCGCGATAAGTGCAGCTGCAGTCAGATATCTTCTCTCAGGCTTCTTCTGGGAAGCTTTAAGTATAATCTTCTCAAAACTTGGGTATATATCCGGGTATAGCTGTCTAGGCGGAATCATTTCATTCTGAATGTGCATGAGCGCTATAGCTACATTTGTGTCTCCCTCAAAAGGAACTCTTCCTGTAACCATCTCATACATAGTAATACCAAGTGAATAGATATCACTTCTCTCATCACTATATCCACCTCTTGCCTGTTCAGGGGATATATAATGCACTGAACCTATTCCTGTAGTAGACATTGTAGTAGAAGTCGCAGCCTTTGCGATACCAAAGTCTGTAACCTTAATATTTCCACTCTTAGATACGATAATGTTCTGTGGCTTAATATCTCTATGAATTACATGATGTTCGTGAGCAGCCTCCAGACCAGAAGCTATCTGAATAGAGAAATCAATAGCCTGACTCATAGACAGACGGCCATTAAGATTGATATACTCCTTCAGAGTAATGCCCTCTACCAGCTCCATTACTATGAAATATCTTCCATCATCTTCACATACATCGTAAACGCTTACAATATTTGGATGTGTAAGTCCTGCAGATGACTGAGCTTCTGCACGGAACTTAGAAACAAAGTTTTGATCTGAACTATAATCAGACTTCAGCACCTTAATTGCCACAAATCTTTTAAGTCTCTCATCCTTTGCTCTGTAAACAGTGGACATTCCACCTGTTCCCACAACATCTATTATTTCATATCTATCATCTAGTATTGTTCCGGGTTTTAACATAACTTACCTCTCTATATCGAAATTATTATTACGGAAATGTTATCATTTCCACCATAATAATTGGCTCTGCTTATTAATGAAGAAACAGCCTGATCTAAAACCTGATTCTCCTGAACTATATCCTTTATCTCATCGTCCTCGACCATATTTGAAAGGCCGTCCGAACACATGAGTATCTTATCGCCTTCTTTAATATCCAGTTCAAAAAAGTCAGGCATAGCCTCATCCCTGGAGCCCATAGCTCTGGTGATGATGTTCTTCTCAGGATGATTTCGTCCCTTATTCCTCTCCAACTGTCCACTTCTTATAAGCTCTTCAACAAGGGAGTGATCCATAGTCACCTGTTTTATATCATCATTTATTATATATAACCTACTGTCGCCTATATTTGCGACATACAGTTTATCGTCCATAATGACAGCTGCCACCATTGTGGTGCCCATGCCCATCTTGTCCTTATCCTTCTCAGACTCCTTGTACAGCTCATTGCTGGCATATACCAGAGCCCTTCTAAGTAAGGAGATAGGATTTGCAACTGTTGACTTCGAAACAAAGTCAATCACGATACTGATGGCATATCTAGATGCAAAGTCTCCAGCAGCGTGACCGCCCATTCCATCTGCAACAAGATACAGATTAGGAAGTGGTCCTACCGGCTTATCGCTCACAAATATACTGTCCTGGTTATTATTTCGTTTTCTTCCCTTGTCTGTCCTACCAGTGGAAACTAGTCTCATAAACCATACTTCCTTCTTAACTGCCCACAGGCAGCATCTATATTTCTGCCCATACCTCTCCTAATAGTA
>DFEN01000021.1 GCA_002368685.1 Lachnospiraceae bacterium UBA3801 | reverse complement strand
ATTATCCCTGCAATTGAGAGTAGTCACGCGGTTGCACATGTGCTTAAGATAGCGCCTAAGATGCCAAAGGATAGCATAATAGTATGCACTATCTCTGGTCGTGGTGATAAGGACGTTGCAGCTATAGCGCGTTATCGTGGAGTAGACATTTACGAATAATCTCACATTTGTCTGAGTGAATATTTCTATATAAGAGGTAGAACATATGAGTAATATATATAAAGCATTTGAAAATAAGAAAGCATTTATTGCTTTTTTGACTGCCGGAGATCCAGACTTTGAAACCAGTGTTAAGAACTTCAAGGCTGTAGCAGAGGCGGGAGCGGATCTTATAGAGATAGGAATTCCTTTCTCGGATCCGATAGCTGAAGGACCTGTTATTCAGGAGGCTGATATTAGAGCTCTTGAAGCTGGGATGACAACAGATAAGGTTTTTGATCTGCTGAAAGAAGTCAGAAAGGATGTGGATATTCCAATTGTTTTCATGACCTATGCAAATCCGGTTTTCCATTATGGAGCAGACAGATTCTTTAAGAATGCGTCAGAGGCTGGTGCTGATGGAATTATCATTCCGGACTGTCCATTCGAGGAAAGACATGAGTTCGATGAGGTGGCAGCAAAGTATGGAATGGATTTCATTTCCATGATTGCTCCGACTAGTGAAGATAGAATCAAGGAAATAGCATCGCAGGCAAAGGGCTTCATTTATGTTGTATCCTCCCTTGGCGTAACAGGTGTTAGAAGCGAGATTAAGACGGACCTTGAGTCGATAGTTAAGCTTATCAAGGAAGCAACAGATACTCCTGCTGCGATAGGCTTTGGAATTAGCACTCCTGAGCAGGCGGCTAAAATGTCTAAGGTGGCTGATGGAGTTATAGTAGGATCAGCTATGGTCAGAATAGTAGCAAGTGAAGGAGTAAATGCTCCGGAGAAGCTTGCAGAGTATGTTAGGGAAATGAAGGCTGGAATGTAATATTCCAAGCTATAAGTAAACTAAAGATAAACTAATAAATGAAAACAAATAATAACAAATGATAACATAGAAAAAAGCTCGTAGTGATTATCGCTACGAGCTTTTCTTATATAGGAGAGTTTCTCATCTAATAATATTTTAATAATATCCTAATGGATTAACATATGAACCGCCAACCATTACTGCAAAGTGGAGATGAGGACCTGTTGATATTCCTGTACTTCCTACATATCCAACTGTTTGTCCGGCGCTTACGCTGGAACCCTGGCTTACTGCAAATCCTGAAAGGTGCATGTAAAGGGTTGATAATCCATTTCCGTGATCGATAATAACTGTGTTACCACCACCATAGAACCAACCTGCGTATGAAACGACTCCGTCTGCTGCTGCAAGAGCTCCTGAACCATAAGAGGCGCCAATATCGATTCCTCTATGGTAGGAAGAAGCGCCAGCTGTAGGTGAAGTTCTTGGTCCATAACCGGATGTAATAGTTCTTGTGTAGCTTGGCCATATGAAACCGCTTCCTGAATAGGAAGGAAGTGTCTGAGCCGGAACAGTTTCTGTTACTTCCTTAGTAACTGTCTTTGTTTCCTGCTTCTTAGGTGTTGCATCAGTTGATGATGCTGTTGTTGCAGGTGTCTCAACTGGAACTTCAACAGTTACTGTTCTTGTGACGGTCTGTTCTGCAGCAGCACGTCTTGCACTTGCGGCAGCTACAATAGCTGCTATCTGTGCATCCTGCTCAGCTTCAATAGCATTCATCTGTTCGATGGTATATTCGGTGGCTGCAATGTCGAGATTATACTCTTTAAGTGTAGCCATCTTTCCGTCCTGAATAACCTGAAGTGCACCCTGCTCACCTTCGGCCTCTTCCTTAAGTGAAGCAACCTCGCTTAGGTTATCTGAAATAGTAGCCTTATATTCGGAAATGCTCTTTTCGATTTCAAGCAAATCATTTAACTGCTTCTGATCGTAACCGGAAACCTGTGATACGTACTCTGATTGATTAATAACGTTATCATAGTCCTTGATAGAAACGAGCGCGTCAATATAATCAGCATCGCCATTTTCGTAAGCGAACTGAATGCGTTCCTTCATAGCCTCATACTGATTAGCTTCAGCTATGTATGCCATCTGAAGCTCGTTCTCAGCTACGCTTGCCTTTGCCTGAAGAGTATTGCTCTTTCCCTGAAGCTCTCTGATAGTTCCTTCATAGCTTGTTATTTCTTTATCGAGATCTTCGATAAGCTCCATAACATCCTTTTTATCGGACTCAAGCTTCTCCAGCTTAGTCTGAGCATCCTTCTTCTTCTGCTGAGCGTCGGCCTTTTTAGCTTCAGCGTCGGACATCTCGTCTGCGTAGACAATATTTGTGTTGGCAAGAGGTATAGGAGATGCTGCGAGTAGCATTGCTCCAACCATCACTGCGCTGATAGTTTTTTTAAGATTATATCTCATAATATCTTCTCCCCAAGATTTGGTTTACCATAATAGCATAAGAAGTTTACCATAAATTTTTCGTTATGTATACTGCAAATCGATTATATCTCAAAAAAAATATAATTGCAACGAAAAATTAACAAATTTGTAACAATTTTTTGATTTTTTTGAAACAATAAGTTTACGTAAATATGGAGTGCCGACTCAAGGGCGAAAATTCTTTATCCTTTTATTTAAAATGCATTTGTGGTATGATTGCAAAGGACCATGAAAAATCGGAGGAAAATGATGAAGTGGGCATTTCTGATCTTTGCGATCGTAGTGCTGATAGCGGCTTATTTATTCATTTATCTGACTGTTAAGATAAATGGAATGGAAGCTGAAATCAGAGACAAGAGTTCTGAAATAGATGGAAATCTTTGGGACAGGGCATTTCAACTGAGCAAACTTGCTGAAATAATTATGGGCAAGGGCATAGAGACTGATATGGATGTTCTGGATGTGAATACATTTGGACTTGGAATGTCGGTTACTATGCAGGCTGTAAATGCTGAGAAGATGGATGAATCTGATGTGAAGATACGTGAGATACTTAAAGAGCATGCAGATCTTAAGAAGAATGAGGATTTTGCAACTCATCTCCAGAAGTTCAATAATTCCCGCGCTGAACTTATGAAGGCAAGTCTGGCTTATAATAGATGTGTAAATAAGTTCAATTCTTATACTTCGAACTTCCCGGTAAATATAATCATGATATTCCATAAAAAGCAGAGCAAGGGCAACTTTGCATATTATTTTAGAGACCTTGAAGCTAGTGAAGCGCCTGTAGCCGCAGATGATGAATAATATAATAAAGTAATTGAAATAGTCTTCAGTCTTTGAGGGCTATTTTCTTTTACTATTATATATGATGCAATTAATATGAAATATTTTGCTATATTACCTTGAAAATGTTAAAATTATCGACGTAGTGGATTAATTCACAAGGAGGACTAAAATGGGTAAAGAGAAAAAGGGTACTTCCCCTAAGATGGTAATAGGTATCGTATGTGGTGTACTTGCGTTACTTGGAATAATTGCAGTTGGAGTTATTTATCTTTTTATGGGTAAAAAGAATGAAGAAGCATCTGAGGTGACGACAGAGGTTGTGGCGGATTCAAAAGAGGAGGAGACAGCTGAAGCAACGGCAACAACTGAGGCTACGACTGAAGCAACTACAGAGGCGACAACAACTGAAGCTGAAGAAAAAACTACTGAAGATAAAAAGGAAGATGCTCCAGCAAATTCGGTGGAGCTTCCACTTGGAACTTCGGGAAAGAGCTTCATGTTCTCTAGCGGTGCTGGTGGATGGAGTACTATGCTTGAAGTTAAGTCAGATGGTAGCTTCTCAGGTCTATATAGTGATTCAGATATGGGCGACACAGGAGATGATTATCCAAATGGAACTGTTTATCAGAGTGAATTCACAGGAACCTTCAAAAACATAACAAAGGTTGATGATAATACCTACAAGATGGAGCTTGGAGACTACAAAACAGTTAAGGAAAATGGCACTAAAGAAATAAAGGATGATATAAAGTACGTATACACAGAGCCTTATGGAATAGAGGGTGGCAAGACCTTCTATCTCTACACTGATAAGAAACCAAAGTCAGAGGTTACAGAGGATTTCCTTAGCTGGACATGGCTGGAAATGAAGGACACACTTGGAGTATATGCTATATATAATGAAGATATGCAGGAAGGCTTCTTCGCATATGATGATTATTGGGATAATGAAGGCGGAAATTAGAAGGCAGAAATTAATAGATACAAATAAGAGAAAAAAAGGTTTTAGGGGGGTTTATGGCTAAGCAAATTGATTACAAGAGAGCAGACTATATCAACTGGGATCAGTATTTTATGGGGATAGCACTTCTGTCGGCAGAGAGAAGTAAGGACCCTAGTACTCAGGTGGGAGCCTGTATAGTAGGCGAGGATAACCGTATCCTTTCGGTGGGATATAATGGTATGCCACAGGGCTGCGATGATGACGATATGCCATGGGGAAGAGATGGTTCTCCGCTGGATAGCAAATATATCTTTGTATGTCATGCAGAGCTGAATGCGATTCTTAATTATCGTGGTACTCGTAATCTCAAGGGGGCGAAGGTATATGTTACACTATTCCCTTGTAACGAGTGTGCTAAGGCGATTATTCAGAGTGGAATATCAGAGATCATTTATCTCTCAGATAAATATGCGAATACTGAGAGCACTATAGCTTCAAAGAAAATGTTTGATATGACAGGTGTTAAGTACCGTCAGTATGAGCCGGCAGGTAGAGAGATAAAGCTGAATATTTAAATATAGATGGCTGGATTATGAGTATATTTCGTAAAAAGAAAAAAATAGAATATGACTCAGAGAAACAGAAGCCTGCACTTAAGACTAGTATATGTACAGGCGAGAAGGTGGCAGGCTTCATTGACATTGATACAGGAAAGTTTCATGATTATATGCTGATAAAGGGATCTCAGGATTTGATGGAGTTTTGCGATAACTGTAATGTTCAGGTTGCTGATCTAAAGAAAATAGTTTGATGTGTACTGTGGAAAAAGAGCATGGAGAAAATGGACGTAACAAGTAAAGGACAAGAAAACAAGCTGGAAAGCTTCAGCAGAGAGGACACATTTAATATAGCCCGTAAAATGGGCGAGGAGGCAATGCCTGGAAAGGTTTATTGCCTAAGCGGTGATCTCGGTGTAGGAAAAACTGTTTTTGCTCAGGGCTTTGGTACAGGAGTTGGCGTAACAGAACCTATGTCCAGTCCTACATTTACTATTGTTCAGGAATATACAGAGGGAAGACTCCCGCTATATCACTTCGATGTATATCGAGTGGGGGATATAGATGAAATGGAAGAAACCGGATTCTATGAATATGCTGGTGGAGATGGAGTGGCACTGATTGAGTGGGCGGAGCTTATCGAAGAAATAATTCCCGAAGACGCTACATGGATCAAGATAGAGAAAAATCTGGAAAAAGGATTTGATTACAGACTTATTACTATAAGTAATCATCAGGATTAGGAAGCTCATATGAAGATACTTGGAATAGACAGTTCAGGAATGGTTGCCTCCGTAGCAATCCTTCAGGACGATGTGATAATAGCTGAATATACGATGAACCATAAGAAGACTCATTCAGAAACACTTCTTCCTATGATTGACGAGATAGTTAAAACCTCTGAGACGAAGCTTGAGGAACTGGATGCGATTGCTATAGCTGCGGGTCCGGGTTCCTTTACTGGTCTTAGAATAGGTGCCGCAACTGCGAAGGGACTTGCGATGGCGGTGGATAAGCCGGTTATTCCGATCAAAACCTGCGAGGGACTCGCCTATAATATGTGGGGTGCTGAGGGGCTGATCTGCCCTATTATAGATGCACGCCGAAATCAGGTTTATACAGGGCTTTACCGAGTAAAGGGAAATGTGGAAGTGATTCTTGAGCAGCAGCCAATGGATATTCACGAGCTTATAGAATATATCAATAGTTATTCGAAACAGCGAGAGGCTTCAGAGGGTGGACCTGCTGAGGGAGTAACCTTCCTGGGGGATGGCGTAGCTATATATCAGGACGTTATATGGAAAGAAATAGATATACCTTGCCAGATGGCGCCTGCAATGATGAATAGGCAGCGAGGTGCTTCAATAGCTTCGTATGGGGGACTTCTTTATAAGGAAGGTAAGTATATAAATGCGGATGATTTCGCGCCAGAGTATCTAAGGAAATCTCAGGCGGAACGTGTCAGGGAGTCAAAGTAATTCGCAATTAGTTAGTGTGAAGAGTTATGAATATTATGAGGGAAATAGCCAGACTTGAAGCGGAGAATTTTTCTGACGCATGGAGTGAGGAAAGTCTGGGGAGTACATTTGAATATGATTATAACCACCTTCTTGTAGAAGAAATGGATGGAAGAGTGGTCGGATATATAATATATGCAGATATTCAGGGGGATGCAGAGCTGCTTAGGATAGCGGTTGATAAGAGATACCGCAGAATGGGTATCGGAAATAAGCTTATGAAGGATATGATATCTGAGCTTGTGGACGCAGGAACTGACAGGATAAGTCTTGAGGTTAGGGCACATAACCTTCCTGCCGTTGCCCTCTATAAAAAATATGGATTCGAAGAGATCTTTGTCAGAGATAATTATTATCATAATCCGGACGACGATGCTCTTATATTAATAAAAGGAATGGATAAATGATAGATGTTTGTTTGCTTGGAACCGGCGGTATGATGCCTCTTCCATACAGAGCACTTACTTCATTAATGTTAAGATATAATGGGAGTAGCCTTCTGGTCGATTGTGGCGAGGCTACTCAAATTTCTGTGCGCCGCAGGGGCTGGAGCTTCAACCCTATAGACGTAATTCTGATTACTCATTTCCACGCGGATCACATAAGTGGGCTTCCGGGAATGCTCCTTGCCATGGGAAATGCAGATAGGAAGGAACCTGTTACAATAGTTGGTCCGAAGGGGATAGAACATGTAGTTCGTTCGCTTCTTGTTATAGCTCCCAGACTTCCGTTTGAGGTGAAATGTATAGAGCTTGATGTTAATAAGGACGAAGAAGTTCTTGAACTAATCGGGCTCAGAGTCAAGGCTTTCAAGGTTAATCATAATATGCTTTGCTATGGTTACAGCTTCGAGCTGGATAGAGCAGGCAAGTTTGATGCAGATGCAGCGAAGAGTCTGGGTCTTCCGGTACAGCTCTGGGGTAAGCTTCAAAGTGGAGAGACTGTAGAATATGAAGGTTCGACATTTACCAGCGATATGGTAATGGGGCCTGCACGTAAAGGTCTTAAGATTACATATACTACAGATACCCGGCCAACGGAAAAAATTGTAGAAGAAGCTGCTGGAGCGGATATCTTCATCTGTGAGGGAATGTATGGAGACGGCGAAGAAGAGTCGATAAAGAAAGCTAAGGATAAGAAGCATATGACTATGCAGGAGGCCGCGGAGATAGCGAAACAGGCACAGCCAAAGGAAATGTGGCTGACACATTACTCCCCTTCTGTGATAAAGCCGGAACAGTATTCGGAGTCTATAAAAGAAATATTCTCCCGTGCTGTTATCAGCAAGGATAGACGTACTAAAGAACTTAAATTTGTGGATTAGTTCCAAAAGACAGGATAATATGATGAGCGATAGAAAATACATACTAGGAATCGAGACCTCCTGTGATGAGACGGCGGCAGCGGTTGTGGCCGACGGCAGAGAGGTTATATCAAATGTAATATATACGCAGATTCCGACGCATACACTTTATGGTGGAGTTGTTCCGGAGATTGCGTCAAGAGAACACGTGCTGAAAATAAATCAGGTGATAAAAAAAGCAGTAGAGGATGCCAAGGTAACCTGGGACGAGATTAGTGCAATAGCTGTAACCTACGGACCGGGACTGGTTGGACCGCTTCTAATAGGAGTAAGCACAGCTAAGGCTCTTGCATATGCAAAGAATATTCCTCTTGTTGGGGTGAACCATATAGAAGGACATATATGCGCAAATTACCTGGTGGATACGGGTGATTTGCGGAATGATGAATCTCAGGATAAGGACTCTGATCTGATAAATGAAATAACTCCTCCTTATATGTGTCTGGTGGCATCCGGTGGTCATTCTCATATAGTTAGAGTTGATGACTATACCAAATATACAATAATTGGCCGCACACATGACGATGCGGCGGGAGAAGCCTTTGATAAGGTGGCCCGCGCCATTGGGCTTGGCTATCCCGGTGGACCTAAGGTAGATAAGCTGGCGCGTGAGGGAGACCCATCGGCGATAGATTTTCCTAGAGCAAGCGTTGGTGATTCAAAATATGATTTCTCCTTTAGTGGCATTAAGTCAGCAGTTCTAAATTATCTAAATGGTGCTGAGATGAAGGGAATTGAAGTAAATAAGGCAGACGTAGCTGCTTCCTTCCAGCAGGCAGTAATTGATGTGCTGGCAGATCACACCATTCAGGCGGCACTGGACTATGGAATGAAAACAGTTGCCTTGGCAGGAGGTGTTGCGGCAAATTCACTGCTTAGAACAACCATGAAAGAAAGGGCAGAGGCTAAAGGACTTAGGTTCCACTGTCCAGAACTTATATATTGTACAGATAATGGAGCAATGATCGCGGCTGCAGGATACCATGAGTTTGCTTCCGGTAGACGAGCAGACCTCTATCTAAATGCGATTCCAAATCTAAAAATAGGTGAACGTTAATATGGTAAGTGCTATTATCCTTGCGGCAGGCAAGGGAAGTCGGATGAATTCTGACAAAGCAAAACAATATATGGAAATAAATGGAAAACCGCTTCTCTACTATAGTCTTAAGGTTTTCGATGCGAGCGTGGTTGATGAGATAATCCTTGTTGCCAGAGGAAGTGACATAGATTATGTGCGAGATGAAATAGTAGATAAATATGGATTCCACAAGGTTAGGAAGATCGTTGCAGGAGGAAAGGAACGCTTCAATTCTGTCAGCAAGGGACTGAGAGCCTGTGATAAGAGGAATAAGATAATAATGATACATGATGCAGCCAGACCATGTGTTACAAATCGTATGATTCTTGATTCCATTTCTGGAGCCAGAAGATACAAGGCATGTACAGTTGCTATGCCGGTAAAGGATACAATCAAGATTGTTGATGAAAATGAATATGGAATAGAGACTCCTGACAGAAGAACTCTTTACCAGATTCAGACGCCGCAGACCTTTGACAGAAAAACCCTCGAGGAAGCCTATGAGAGACTGAGGGTAAGTGGGGATACAGATATTACAGATGATACCATGGTGGTTGAAAGATATCTGGATATCCCTTCAAAGATGATTGAAGGAAGCTATGAAAATATCAAGGTGACGACGCCGGAGGATATAGTTCTGGCGGAAATCTATCTGAAATAAAAAGCTTATAGATACTTATTAATAAGATGAAAATACATTACAAAACAATATATAGAAGGGATTAGTGATGATTAAAAGAATTAAGGGAAAAACAAAAAAGGTTTTAGCGGCAGTACTTGCCGCAACCATGATGCTGTCGATGTCAGGCTGTAGTTTTGATGAATTTTATCATGAGACTATTCTGGGAGAGACTCATAGTGACAGCTCGAAAAAGGATGACAAGAAGAAAGACCAGAAAAAGGACAAAGATAGTGACACACAAGAAAAAGATGATGTGGATTATGCTTCTGAGGAGAATGAAGATTTCGAAGCATTTCTCATGGAGTACTTTGAAGATACAGTAACAGAGGATACCATTACATATAATGATTATATATATGATGAATCCTCTTATGGAATTCCTAAGCCTGCTGAAGCAACCTGGGGCGATGCAGTTATGGACGAGGCGGCTATAGAGCGAGAGAAGAAGGAAGATGAAGAATTCTATGACAAGCTGATGGAATTCGAGGATGCAGAGCTTACAGAGGATGAGAGATTTACCTTTGAATGTCTTAAAACCGATGCAGAGATAAGTCTTCATTATTATGACAATGTTTATATCAGAGGTGCATTTTCACCTATGAATGGTTGGCAGGAGTCTCTTCCTACTCTATTCACAGAGTATAGATTTGATGATAAGGGTGATGTCGAGGATTATTTAGCTCTTATGAATCAGACAAAGGATGTAATGGCGGAAATGCTAAAGTTTGAAAAGACCCGATCTGAGAAGGGCTACTTCATGAAGGATTCTTCGGCGGATGAAGTAATTGAGCAGTGCGACGAGTTTCTTAACAATAAGGGGGAGTTTGTCATTTCGGATTTTGAAGAGAAGATAGATGGCATGGATTTCCTTACAGAGGAAGAGAAGGAAACCTTTAAGGAACAGCAGAAGAAATCTGTTGAAGAGGTACTTATTCCTGTATATGAAGATATCAAGGCGACTATAGAAGAGCTTAAGGGAACAAGTACAAATGATAAGGGTATCTGCTACTTTGATGGTGGTAAGGAATACTATGAGGATTATATATTCCCTATGTATTCTGGCTCTGCCAAGACAGTAGAAGAAGAGATTGAGGTTATAGATGATAGATATGATGATCTGATGATGCAGCTCTACAGCATATATTCCTCTAATCCTGATGCATATGAGGAATTTGCTGAAAAAGGCGATGAAATCTACTCAGTATATAATGATATGGAGCCTGGCGAGCTGGTAGATATGTTCCAGGAAAAATATATGGATGACTATCCGCTTGAAGGTAAGATTCCATATGAGATAGATTTTCTGTCAGACAGTATCTCTAAGATTAAGAAGACTACACTTGCATACTATGTAACGAATCCGGCGGACGAGCCAGACCACAACGTAATTAAGGTTAATTCACAGTATCATGATGGACTCTTCAATACTCTTGCTCATGAGGGATGCCCAGGACACATGTTCCAGTTCTGGTATTTCAGAAATACCAATCCAAATCCTGGCCGTATCCTTGAAAGTAATAAAGGTTATGTTGAAGGCTGGGCTGTTTATACAGCTTATGATGTAGGGCTAAAATGTGACTTTGAGGGCAAGGAAGATAATGCGAAAGTCTTTGCTCAGTTGGAAAAGCTTAATAGTGAAATAGGATACCTTGCGCAGGAAAGAGTTGATCTCGGCGTTAACTATGAAGGCTGGGATTTAGAGGAAGTGAAAGAATACCTTGCGAAGGTTGGAATAGATGAGAGTGTCGCACAGGAAATCATGGACTCATCAATAGCGGATCCGGGTGTTTATCTAAGCTATACCGTTGGTTACTACGAGATAGAAGAGCTTCGTGAATATGCTGAGGATGAGCTGGGTGGCGATTTTGATGCGAAGGAATTCCATAAGGCCATTTTGGATGCTGGACCATGTCAGTTCGGCATGCTTAGAAAAAAGGTAGATAAGTATATAGAGGAAAATGAGTAAATCACTAGATGTTTGCGACAAATTATCTCAAGTGTCGCTTGACTTTACAAAGATATAAAATTATACTAGAGGCGTTGGCGTTAGAGCTTTTTAACTAATGCCGACGCCTTTAAATTAAAATAAAAAACAGGGGCAACCCGATATTATTTCTAAGGAGGAAAGATTAATGGCAAACGTTGATTTAACTAAGTACGGAATCACAGGAACAACTGAGATTATCCACAATCCATCATACGAGGATCTTTACAAATTTGAGATGGATCCTTCACTTGAGGGTTATGACAAGGGTGTTGAGACAGAGCTTGGTGCTGTAAATGTTATGACAGGTATTTATACAGGTCGTTCACCTAAGGATAAGTATATCGTTATGGATGAGAACTCAAAGGACACTGTATGGTGGACAACAGAGGGTTATCCAAATGATAACCATCCTATGGAGCAGAACACATGGGAAGTACTTAAGGATCTTGCTAAGAAGGAGCTTTCAAACAAGAAGCTTTTCGTAGTAGATGCATTCTGTGGTGCTAATGAAGATACAAGAATGGCAGTTCGTTTCA
>DFEN01000043.1 GCA_002368685.1 Lachnospiraceae bacterium UBA3801 | reverse complement strand
GCTAAAAAAAGTCCGTTGTTTTCTCTTGATGAACGTGTTAATATGTTAAAGGATGTATTAGCTGATTATGATAATGTATCAGTTGATTCATATAATGGTCTTTTGGTTGATTTCGCCAGAGAGAATGATATAAGTGTTATTATCAGAGGACTGAGAGAGGTTACTGATTTTGACAGTGAGCTTCAGATGGCTCAAGGAAACCATATGGTATCACCTGAGGTTGATACATTGTTCATGGCGACGGATCCAAAGTATTCATTTATCAGTTCCAGTATGGTAAGGGAATTTGCAAGTTATGGGAAATCTGTTGAAGGTTTTGTTCCTGAACTGATACTGAATAAGATAGAAGATAAGTATAAGAGTATAACAGGAGGATGTAAAAATGGGTAAGAAGGGCGTTGAAGAAATGATCGAGGAGATTGAGGCATTTATTGATGGATGTAAGTATCAGCCTCTTTCATCAAACAAGATCGTTGTGCCTAAGGATGAACTGGAGCGAATGCTGAATGAGCTTAAGCTAAAGCTTCCAAGTGAGATCGAGAGATGTAAGAAGATCATGCGTAATAAGGAAGCTATTCTCGCGTCTGCAAGAACTCGTTCTGATGCGATTATATCCGAGTCTGTTAATGAGGCAAATCGTCTGGTAGAGCAGAATCATATCACAGAGCTTGCTAATGCTAGAGCTAATGAGATAGTTGATTCAGCAAGAGCTGAGGCTGAGAGAATCGTAAATGAAGCTACTTCTGAAGCTACTGAGGTTCGTACAGGCGCTATGCTATATACAAAGCAGAAGATTACTGATATTAAGGATTTCCTACAGTCTACACTTGAGGCTGAGAATGAGAATTATAAGAATCTCATTGAGAGTCTTGAAAATGGTGTCTTCACACTTGATACAAATCTTAATGAGGTTGAGACAAGTCTTAGTCTTATTAGTAATGATCCTAACAGTGTTCTCTATGGAGATATGGATGATGATGACGACGATTATTCAGCAGCACCTGTTCAGGAAGAGCTTCCAGAGGATGATTACGACGACGATGATGATGACTATGATGATGACTTCGACGATGACGACGATGACTTCCTTGATGACTAATTAATCTTACGAACATTGCAGGATAGTTCGTTATGAAGTCTGATATTTGAATTATCGTATATTAGTTGATTATAGAGATCAGTTGCGAGTTTATCCAGCTGCCACATTCTGATACCTGCTTCGGTGTCAGGTGTGAAGCTGGATTTTTTATTTATAACTTTTAGGTCAGATGCAGCACTTATCTTTTTGATAAGGTCGGACTTGCCGGTTTTAAAAGCAAGCAGATTCAGATATTCTATATCACTCTGATTATACGCGAGTTCTCTGTCATGATTATTAATGCCTAGTACCATATGAAGAAGTACTCGGCTTACTCTGCTCATAGTTATATTCTTGGTTTTGAGGAAATCCTGTAGCTCAACATATTTAACAGGAAGAGGAGCCTTCCTCAGTCTGTTAAGAAGCTCAGGAGTCATGTCCATTATATTTTCTAACTGTGATATCTCTGGTGGGAGATTTCTGTCATATATAAGTCTTGCTGCTACAATAGGTGTCAGCCATTCATTTATAGGAAGAGGCTTTCTGATATATTCAGCATAAGGCTTTCTGCATACCTTAGGAATATAAGGGGAGACCTGATCTCCCTTTGTGATTGCATTTCTAATAGCGGCTCCACTAGAATAGGTGCCGGTCAGTTCTGTTTCGTTATAGCCTTTATCACATCTTGGAATCATTACAGTTTTGATATTAGAACCGAGCTTTTTAAGCGCAGTAATATATGATATCGCAAGGATATTGTTAGGAGTTGAAATGATATCTGATACAGATGACCCCAGAATTTTCTTAATGGCCTTCTCGCTAGCTGCAGGGTAGGATAGTCCCTTGGATAGATAGTCATTTAGAGTAGTCTTATATTCATCTGGTTCGTTAGCCAGAATCTCAGCTACTTCATCGAATATTGCAGGTTCATCATTTTCTACGCCGAATGCAAGATAGTCGATAATGTTCATCTTATCCATTATCATAGTAGCACCATATGCAAAGTCTCTTGCACTACCGGTGGCATATATTACAGGAAGCTCGAAAATGACATCAATGCCGCCCAGTACAGCGGATTCTGCACGAGCATACTTATCAGCCATAGCTGGACCGCCCCGTTGTACGAAATTACCACTCATTACAGAGATGATATTATCTGCTCCTATTTTATTTATTATCTCGTTATAGAGATATTTATGACCATTATGATATGGATTATATTCAGCAATTATACCGACATTTACCATTTTTACCCCCCGAAATAAAACACGAAAAACAGCCAAATTGCTACAAACTTAGAATAGCATTTTTTTAGTCATTATGCTATACTAACTTTGTTCGTCTTAGGCTATATATAGTTATGTAAATTACTTAATGGGTCAAGATAATGTGGTTTAGGGGACCGCAGACGAATGAAAGGAGATATTATGCAGAACGAAGAGAAAATGAAGGCGCTTGATGCGGCTCTTGCGCAGATAGAGAAACAGTTTGGAAAAGGCTCAGTTATGAAACTGGGGGACAATGCTAGTAGTATGAATGTTGAAGCTGTTCCAACAGGTTCACTTAGTTTAGATATAGCACTTGGTATAGGTGGTATGCCTAGAGGACGTATCATTGAGATATATGGACCTGAATCAAGTGGTAA
>DFEN01000133.1 GCA_002368685.1 Lachnospiraceae bacterium UBA3801 | reverse complement strand
ATGAATTCAAAGGTTAAGCAGGCTCAGAAAGAAGGCGCTTCTGTTGAAGATATCTCTGCAGGTCTTGCGTATTCAGTTATTAAGAATGCCCTTCTTAAGGTTATCAAGCTGACAGATCCTAAACAGCTGGGGTCGCAGATAGTTGTTCAAGGTGGTACATTTTATAATGATGCTGTTCTTAGAGCTTTCGAGCTTGTTTCGGGTGCTCAGGCTATACGTCCTGATATTGCAGGTATTATGGGCGCCTTTGGTGCGGCTCTTATTGCAAGAGATAACTATGAGGATGGTTTTGAATCAACTACTCTTTCATCTGAGGATGTTAATGCACTCACTTACGAAACTCAGATGGCCAGATGCGGTAAATGTACCAACAACTGTCTTCTGACTATAAATAAATTTACCGGCAATAGACGTTTCATTACCGGTAATAGATGCGAAAGAGGTCTTGGACTTAAGAAGAATAAGGAAAATCTTCCAAACCTCTATGAATATAAGTTTAATAGAATATTTAACTACGAGCCACTTTCTCTTGAAGAGGCTACTCGTGGTGAGGTTGGCGTACCTAGAGTTCTGAATATGTACGAGAATTATCCTTTCTGGTTCACCTTCCTGACAGAACTAAAATATAGAGTTATTCTCTCTCCTAAGTCAGATAAAAATATATATCAGATGGGTATTGAGTCTATCCCTAGTGATACTGAATGTTACCCGGCTAAGATGAGTCATGGTCATGTTATGTGGCTTATTAAAAATGGTCTCAAGACTATATTCTATCCATGTATTCCTTATGAGATGAATGAGACTCCGGATGCTAACAATCATTACAACTGTCCTATCGTTACTTCATATTCTGAAAATATCAAGAATAATATGGAGGAGCTTGAAACAGAACACATCACTTATATCAGGCCTTTCCTTGCTCTGGATAATAAGCTGGCTCTGAAGGACCGTATGTTTAGAGAATTTTCCAAGTATACTGATGTAACTCGCGAGGAAATCAGTAATGCTATAGATAAGGCCTATATTGAGGCGGAAAATGTTAAGGCAGATGTTCGTAAGAAGGGCGAGGAAACACTTAAGTTCTTAAATGAAACAGGTAAGGTTGGTATAGTTCTTGCTGGTCGTCCATATCATGTAGATCCTGAGATAAATCATGGTATACCAGAGCTTATTAATTCATATGGTGTTGCCGTACTTTCAGAGGATTCAATTGCACATCTGGGCGAGGTTGACAGACCACTTATTGTATCAGATCAGTGGATGTACCATTCCAGACTATATAAGGCTGCTAACTATGTTAAGACCAAGACTAATCTTGAACTTATACAGCTCTTCTCCTTTGGTTGTGGACTTGATGCTGTTACAACGGACTGCGTAAAGGATATTCTTTCAAACTCAAATAAAATATATACAGTTCTTAAGATAGATGAGGTTTCAAACCTTGGCGCTGCCAGAATCAGAATTCGTTCTCTTCTATCAGCCATGAAGGTTCGCGAGAAGAAACATTTCAAACCAATTGACTGCTCTACAGCTCTTAAAAGGGTTGAATTCACTAAGAATATGAGGGATGATTACACTGTTCTCTGTCCTCAGATGTCACCAATACATTTCAAGATGCTACAAGCGGCTATGAGGCATTTCCACGTTAACTTCGTGATGCTTCCGGATGCTACTAAGAGCACGATTGATGAAGGACTTAGATTCGTTAATAATGATGCCTGCTACCCTTCAATTATCGTTGTGGGACAGCTTATGGAAGCTATTGAGTCTGGTAAATATAATGTTGATAAGCTGGCTGTTGCAATAACTCAGACGGGTGGTGGTTGCCGTGCCACAAACTACATCGGCTTCATTCGACGAGCTCTTGCAAAGTCCGGATATGGTCAGATTCCTGTGGTTTCTATTAGTGCCCAGGGACTTGAAAAGAACTCTGGTCTAAAAATAAACCTTAAAGGTCTTAAATGCTGTATGCATGCGGTTATGTACGGAGACCTCTTCATGAGAGTTGTTTATAGAACCAGACCTTATGAGAAGGTTCCAGGATCTGTTAATAAGCTTCATAAGAAATGGGAAAAGATCTGCATTAGAGATATAAATAGAGGCTCTCACAACTTCAAAAAGATTGTTAGAGACATAGTACGTGATTTCGATAATATTCCTCTTAATGATAATGTTCGTAAGCCTAGAGTTGGTATAGTTGGTGAGATACTTGTTAAGTTCTTACCATCTGCTAATAACCATTTGGTAGATCTTCTCGAGGCTGAAGGCGCTGAAGCAGTTATGCCAGATCTTCTGGACTTCCTCTTCTACAGCGCATATAACTCAAATTATAAATATGAATATCTTGGTAAGACTAAGAAATCCGCTAAGATCAGTAATATGCTGATAGATATACTTGAAAAGCTTAGAAATCCTATGAGTAAAGCACTTAAGGAAAGTAAGAGATTTGAACCTCCTACACCTATTGCTACTATTGCTTCATATGCAAGACCAATCGTTTCTATCGGAAATGAAACTGGTGAAGGTTGGTTCCTGACCGGAGAAATGGTAGAACTTATCAAGGAAGGAGCTCCTAATATTGTTTGTTGTCAGCCATTTGCATGTCTTCCAAATCATATAATCGGTAAAGGTGTTATTAAGAAGCTTCGAACTGTTTATCCAGATGCAAATATTACTCCTATCGATTTCGATCCGGGAGCTTCAGAAGTTAATCAGATAAATCGAATCAAGCTTATGCTTGCAGCCGCTAAGGAGAATATGAATGATTAAATTTACAGAAGATAGACTATCTATCGCAGAATATCAGAATTTAAGAGATGCTGTTGGTTGGAGAAAACTGACAGATAGACAGGCTGAGCTGGCACTTGTTAATTGTATGTACCAGATATCTGCATATGACGAAGGAAAGCTTATTGGTATGGGAAGAATCGTCGGGGACGGTGCTGTTATATGTTATATACAGGATCTTATCGTTCTACCTGAATACCATGGCAAAGGTGTTGGATCAGCCCTTATGATGCACCTTAAGAACTATGTATCCTCTCTCGCCACTAACGGTGAGCAGATAATGTTAGCTCTTATGTGTGCCAAAGGACGCGAAGGTTTCTATGAAAGATGTGGCTTTATAGCCCGCCCAACTGATAACCTCGGTCCAGGCATGATACTCTACATTCAAAAATAATGTGCAAATAGGGACGGTGTGCAAAAGAGAACCGTCCCTATTTGCACTATTTACTCATTACAGTCTTACAGGAATGTTGTTCTCTGCTAAGTACTTCTTTACTTCTTTAATTTCAAGTTCTTTAAAATGGAATAGGCTTGCTGCAAGGGCGGCATCTGCTCCACCTACATCAAGAGCTTCTTTAAAATGCTCCATTGTTCCAGCACCGCCGGAAGCTATAACAGGAACATTTACAATATCAGATATTGCTTTGGTGAGCTCGATATCATAACCAGCCTTTGTTCCGTCCGCATCCATACTTGTAAGAAGAATCTCGCCGGCACCTAGTTCGACAGCTTTTCGTGCCCATTCTATAGCATCTATCTGCATATCGACTCTTCCGCCGTTCTTATATACAGTCCAGCCGTCAGCGGGTGTCCATTCGTCATTAATCTTTATACTCTCAGAATAACTTAGAGATGGATCAGCAGCCTTACCAACACGTCGTCTTCTTGCATCAATAGCAACAACAACACACTGGCTTCCGAAAACATCAGCAGCCTCGCTTATAAGTGTAGGATTATCAATCGCTGCTGAATTAACAGATACTTTATCTGCTCCTTCTCGTAGGATAGCTCTAAAATCATCTATAGATCTGATTCCACCTCCAACTGTAAAAGGTATAAATACAGTCTCAGCAACACGTCTGACCATATCCGCCATTATATTTCTTTTATCAGAAGAAGCTGTTATATCTAAGAATACAAGTTCATCTGCACCAGCTTTGTCATAAGCCTTACCACATTCAACGGGGTCTCCTGCATCTATTAGATCAACGAAATTAATTCCTTTTACAACTCTTCCTTCCTTAACATCAAGACAAGGGATTATTCTTTTTGTATGCATTTATTTACCCTCCCCTTTTGTCATCTCAATAAAATTACTCAGTATTTTAAGCCCTACATCAGAGCTCTTCTCAGGATGAAACTGAGTTGCCATTATATTACCTCTCTCAACCGCCGCATGAATCCTAACTCCGTATTCAGTCGTTGCGATAACGTCGCTAGAATTTGCAGCCTCCAGATAAAAGGAATGAACAAAATATACATAGGAATCAGAAGATATGCCCTTCATAAGCTTACTAGATGGGTTGATTTCTATACTATTCCAGCCAATATGTGGAACCTTTAGTATAGTTCCGTCTTCATATTCAGAAGGTATTCTCTTAATCTTACCTTCAAGTAATCCAAGACCTTTTACACCAGGAGTTTCATCGCTTTCGTCAAAAAGAAGCTGAAGTCCAAGGCATATGCCAAGAAATGGCTTACCGGTTGAAACATATTCCTTTATGGTCTCCACAAGGCCTCTGGCGCGGAGTTTATCCATAGCTACGCCAAATGCACCAACACCTGGAAGTATCACCCCATCACTAGCCATTATCCTGTCCTTGTCACTTGTAATTTCTGCCTCTTCGCCCAGGAAATTAATAGCCTTCTCAACGCTTTTTATATTACCAGCATCATAATCAATTATTGATATCATAATTATCCTCTACATTAATAAACAGCTTCCGAATGTACCCCGAAAGCTGTTTATCTTTACTTAAAAATCATTCTGTGTGTTGATAATAGGAAATGAACCAGCTGTCTTCCCATTAAATACATAATAAACTCTGTCGTCCTCTGGTTTAATATACAGTTCCAACTTCTTTAAGTCTGAGGCCTTCTTGCCAAGATTTTTCCAGATTTTTTTAGCCTCTTCGATTAACTCACTTTGTGAAACCTGTTCACCATAGAACTCAATATAAACATTTTCCTTCACGAGACACCCCTCCTTCTCATTTATTGGACATTTTTAAGTTTATCATACTGAGTTATTTGTATCAAGTTCGAAATAGAATACTACACCTCCGTCAGTATTATAAACTCCATAATCCTTATTATGTGCTTTCATAATAGCAGCGACAATCGATAGTCCTATTCCTGAACCACCATAGCTTCTGGTTCTTGCGGCATCAGTTTTATAGAACTTAATAAACAGCTTCTCCAGATCTTCATCTGCTATATTGTTACCATCGTTATAAACATTAACTCTTAATACATCACCCTTGTCATCTATCCAAACCTTAATCTCGCCATCTTCCTTAACGTAATGAATTGCATTTGTAAGATAATTGGTGATAACCTCTTCTATCATAAAGCTATCAGCCCAGACATAATGTTCATTAATCTCATTGAATATAATATTCACATTATCCTGAACAAGAACAGAGGAATTCTTGATGATTACTCTTATTAACTTAGTAATATCGAATCTCTCGATGGAAATGTCATCTCCAGTTTCAAGCTGATTTAGATCTATCAGCTTCATTACAAGCTCATTCATTTTAGTAGCTTCATCTGAAATAACATCACAATAATATGCAATATCGTCAGGCTCTGTAGCAACTCCACTCTTAAGTCCTTCTGCATATCCTTGAATAATGGCCAGAGGAGTTTTAAGCTCGTGGGATACGTGTGACAGGAAGTCACTTCGCATCTCCTCTATTTGTTCTTTCTTTCGAATATCATTAGAAAGCTCTATATTTGCATTCTTTAGATCCTTGATAGATAACTCAAGTGTACTTGATAGGTTATTCATGCTTTCTCCGAGTTCACCTATCTCATCTCTACTTTTAACTTCGACTCTCGCGCTGAAATCCATATTTGCCATTCTTCTGGCAACTCTATTCATTTCGATAATTGGACGAGAGAATATATTTGAAATAATAAGAACTACAAGAAGCTCGAAAATAAGAAGCGCAAATGCAATGCTGGTGAACATTCTTGAAGCAAAATCAATACTTTCAGTTATACTATCTACGGAAGTCCTAAGTACAACAATATAATCATTGTCGAGTAGACCTATAAGATCATAATAAGTACCCGTCTGACGTTCATTGCCTGTACCATATTCAGTCTTATTCTGAACTATCACATACCTTTTAGGCTTATATTTTAGTGAATCCATATCATAGGAATCAACCAAAGCTTTAAGTCCCATAACAGACTGTTCGTTCATTTTGACAGATGAAAATATATCAAAATCTTTAGGATCAATCAGAAAAATAGATGCTCCAGAAGGATTCTCTATATATCCATATAAGCTCTCTATTTCATTATTTTTTATAAGTAAAATGCTTTCGTCATCGTTAATAAAATCATTACAGGAATTATAAGTCTGAACAAGCATATTCTTGGTATGTGTTATATAGAACTGATCAATAAAACGATTACTGAAGGTCCAGGAAATGACAATCGTAATAAGAGTTACAATAAAAACCATTATTGCAATCTTGAATCTAATAGATTGTCTAAAACGTGAATTCATCACTAATTAACCTCGAATTTATATCCTACAGCTCTGATTGTCTTGATATAAGCTCCCTTTAATCCCATTTTAGCACGGAGCTTCTTAACGTGAGTATCTATGGTTCTGGCATCACCAAAATAGTCATAATTCCAAACTCGGTTTAAAATGTTATCTCTTGTAAGTGCTCTACCTTCATTGGTTATAAAGTATTCGAGAAGTTCAAATTCCTTGAAGGAAAGCTCTATTTCTTCACCATCAATTGTAACTCTATGCGCTACTTTGTCGATTACGATTCCTCCCGATTCAAGAAGGTCATCCTTCTCATCTCCGCCGGTACGTCTTAGAACCGCCTCGACTCTGGCAACAAGTATCTGAGGACTGAAAGGCTTTGTAATATATTCATCGACTCCAATTTCGAAGCCTTTTAGCTCATCTTTCTCAGTTGATTTAGCTGTAAGCATGATAATTGGAACCTTTGATATCTCTCTGATAGCCTTACTGGCTTCATATCCATCCATTTTAGGCATCATTACGTCCATAATGATAAGTGATATATCACTATTATTAGCAAAGATATTGTAAGCCTCTTCGCCGTCACTAGCTTCCATTACATAGTAATTATTCTTTGCAAGGAAATCCTTAACAAGCTTACGTAGTCTTGGTTCATCATCTACAACAAGTATTTTTGTCTCTCCCATTTCTTTTACCCCCAATATTTCTAAAAAGGACAAGCGGCTACATACCACTTGTCCTAAAATATTATTCCGGATCAGTAGCTGATGCATCTCCAGTAGAAGCATCAACCAGCTTTGATGACTGGAATTCACCAATAATCTCGATATTATATGTTTCACATAGGCGCTTAAGCTCATCCTCATACATTTTCAGATATGTCTCTGAGTCATCGATGCACTGTGATGCTTCACCAAGCTTTGCACTATCAAGGTTATTAATTGCATCAACAACACACTGAATTGCGTCTCTCTGACTTGAAGCAGACTTAGCAAAAAGGTCCTTTAGGTTTTGAACCTCAGAATTTTCATATGTAAGCGCATCAAGATTAGCAAGATATGTATCATATGAAGTAAGTGCTTCACTTTCAAGCTTTGTACGCCATGACTCTGAATCCTGGCTTGATGAATCCTTGAAATAATCATTATATATTGATACAGCATTATCTCTGTCAGCTGCTATTCCCGGAAGATCTTCATTAACAAGTTTAACTATTTCTTCCTGAACGCTTGCTCCAGTAGCTTCCTCTTTATCCTTCTTCTTTCCACAACCAACAACTCCAAAGACCATAGCTGTAGCAAGAACTAATGCTAGTATTCTTTTCTTCATAATTAATAGTTCTCCTCTTATGTAAGATTTGTTCTTCAACGTTCTATATTTTACCACAAGAGATATATGGTGTCAAAAAAACGACCTATTTATTCTTATACGCCTCATATAGATCCGGTCTATATTTTTCCGTGATTTCAAGAGCCTTTTTCTCTCTCCATTCGGCAATAAGCTTGTGATTTCCCGACATCAGAACCTCTGGTACTTCCAGCCCTTCATATACAGGGGGTCTGGTATATTGAGGATATTCTAGTAAACCATTATAAAAGGACTCATCTATGGCACTGTCATCACTTCCGAGCACACCGCTTATCTGCCTGGTTATGGCATCCATCATAAGTACAGAAGGGAGTTCTCCGCCGGTCAGCACAAAATCACCAATGGATACATATTCCGGTTCTATAAGCTCGATGGCTCTTTCATCTATTCCTTCATAATGGCCACAAAGGAAAATGATATCATCCTCTTTAGCAAGCTCATTGGCCATAGCCTGTTGGAAGGTCTTACCTCTTGGAGACATATATAAAACCCTTGGTTTATGACCTATTTTTTTTATCAAATCCTGGTAGCACAGCCATACAGGTTCCACCTGAATGAGCATTCCCGAACCACCGCCATATATATAATCATCTACATGTTTATTTTTGTTCTGAGCGAATTCTCTGAAATTAACTGTATTCAGAGTGATTTTTCCACTACTCAGTGCTCTACCCATAATGCTATGATTCATAGCCGCTTCAATAAGCTCTGGAAATAGAGTCATTACATGATAATTCATACTGTTATCCTTTATATTATGGGAAATGTTCTACATTCCCTTTACTAAATTTACTTCTATAGTTCCTTCTTCTATATCAACATTCTTGATAAATTCCGGAATATCAAGAATATATTTATCTGTTCCATCGATACATTTAACTATAAATATAGTCTGGTCTGCTTCATTTTCAGTATAGTCGACTACTTCACCAATGGTTTCACCTTCTGATACAACCTTGAAGCCTATGGTATCAGCCAGATAGAATTCACCTTCCTCAAGAGGTATGGCGTGTTCTCTATCAACATACAGGTCAGCTCCTTTTAAGGCTTCAACCTCTTCTATACTGTTATATTCTGCGAATTTAAGCACAGGCATATTCTTCTTATATTTACAGCCTGTTACGTGAAGAAGCTTATATTCACCGTTCTTTTCGATGTAGCATTCTTCTAGTTCTCTAAATCTTTCCAAATCGTCAGTGGTTGGATATAGAGATATTTCGCCCTTTACACCATGAACTGATGTAAACTGGCCGATTCTAAAATAATCATTCATTAGATTTCCCCTGGTAAAAAATAAACTATAATTTAACTAAGCCGTGGACTAGCCACGGCTTACATTTATCTAATATCTACAATAACCTTTTTGTCGCCTTTAGATGCAGCAGCTTTTACTACTGTTCTTATAGATTTTGCGATACGTCCGCCCTTACCTATAACCTTACCCATATCTTCAGGAGCCACTGTAAGCTCGATGTTGATAGTATTATCATCAGTAGTTTCTTTTACTACAACACTATCTGGATTGTCGACAAGAGATTTTGCGATAAGTTCAACTAAATCTTTCACTTGCGATTACCTCCAGGCTATTTATTTCTCTACACCAGCTTCCTTGAGAAGTTTAGCTACTCTTTCTGTAGGCTGAGCACCATTTGCTAACCACTTCTTAGCTGCTTCTTCATCAACCTTGAAAAGTGAAGGCTCCTGATTTGGATCATATGAACCGATCTCATCGATAACCTTTCCATCTCTAGCTGTTCTTGAATCAGCAACTACTACTCTGTAAATAGGGTGCTTCTTGTAACCAATTCTTCTTAATCTGATTTTTACTG
>DFEN01000161.1 GCA_002368685.1 Lachnospiraceae bacterium UBA3801 | reverse complement strand
CTTCAAAAATTCTCCGGAGGTTATATTTTGGGATTGGTTTTAAACTTCCTTTCCCTTCCAGGTGGATTTGAAGAGGATACTATAGCTTTGTTTGGTCACCTTTTTCAGGTTCTGTGTCCGTCTCCCAGCAATCCCTAGCGGATGCAGGATTTGGACTGGGTAAAAAGCTTGTAAAAGCGTCTCCTTTCTCGGATGAAGTTATAGTATTCTCTTCAAATGCATCTACAAACAATGCATTAAAGCAATAAAACAGGAGGCAAACCTATATGAAACAAAGGCCGTCTACTGCAGGGCCAAGGCAAGATCGCATAGCATCCACTCGTGAAGCACGAGAACAGCAGATGATTGCCAAAGCAGAGCGCCTTGCAGAAAAGAAACTCGAAGACGGAACTGCCTCTCCTCAGATTATTGTCCATTACTTACGATTAGCAACAGAAAAAGAACGACTTGATCGTGAAGCATTGAAAGCTGACGTTGCTCTGAAGGAAGCTAAGATTGAAGCTCTTCAGTCAGCTGTCAAGATTGAAGCCCTCTATGAAGACGCGATGAAGATGTTTAGAAAGTACCACGGTGAAGAAGATGGAGAAGTTTCGGACTTATAGTGAACTAATCAAAATTCCGACATTTATCGATAGACTGAGGTACTTAAAACTTAATGGACGCGTTGGAGAGGAGACGTTCGGATTCGATCGATATTTGAACCAGATGTTCTACCAATCATACGAATGGAAGAAACTTCGTAATGACATTATTCTTCGAGATATGGGATGCGATTTGGGAGTCGAAGATTACGTCATTTACGATAAGATACTGGTTCACCACATGAATCCAATTGGACCTAATGATATTCTGCACAGATCAGATTATCTCTTAAATCCAGAGTTTCTGATCTGTACTTGTAAGACTACTCATGATGCCATTCACTACGGCAATGAGAATCTGATCTACACTGACTACGAAGAACGACGACCGGGGGATACTTGCCCTTGGATTTAACTAAAATAACAGGAGGCATACATCAATGGTGTCTATTATTGATAACGTTATTACTGTAACTCAGGGCGACACAATTGATGTGCCTATTAGCATCTATCTCGACGAAGATCGCACTGAACCATACGTCCCTTCAAGCCTTGACCGTATATTTTTTGCTGTGAAGTCTGAAGATAAGCCGGACGCAGAGCCAATATTCAGTGTTGAGATTCCTACGAATACAATGCAGTTAAGAGTAGAGCATGAGGACACAGATAAACTGAAATACAAAAAGAGGCCATATTATTACGACGTTGAGCTTATCCGTCCTGATAACACTCATAAGACGTTTATTTCAAATCTTCTTTATTCCACTCGGGAGGTACATAAATGAGTAATGAACTTGTTGGAGTTCTTGGATCTCCAAATGAACCTCTCAGTGGAACATTCGACGGCCCTGTTGTGAGAGGCTATTCTGCTTACGAGCTGTATCTTCAGAGCGGAGGGACATTAACCGAAGAAGAGTGGCTCTTATCACTTAAGGGTGAAAAGGGTGACAAAGGAGATACCGGTGAAGTAGGACCTACAGGAGCAACTGGCCCAATCGGTGAAACTGGACCTAAGGGTGAAAAAGGTGTCAAGGGCGATAGAGGCGATGCTGGCGTAGGAATCTATGCTACAGTTCTTAGAACCGATTACACTCTTTCCATTTACCTTACCGATGGGACAGTTTACACTACGCCATCCATTAGAGGCCTTAGAGGTGAGCAAGGACCAGTAGGACCTCAAGGAGAAAAAGGTGATACTGGCGAAATTGGCCCAAGAGGTATTGGCATCTCAAGTCTCGTCTTTAATCCTGATAAGACTGTCACATTCATACTAGACGACGGAAGTAGATATACAACTGGCATCTTAACAGGACCCCAGGGTGAAACTGGCCCTCAAGGTGAAACAGGACCAAAAGGACCTAAGGGGGATCCTGGACCTGGCATTAAGTCCATCACTACGAATTCTGATTATGGTCTTGTCATCACTCTCGAAGACGATACAGTAATTACTACACCGTCTGTACGTGGGCAGGTTGGAGCTACAGGCGTCGGCATTTCGTCAGTAGTTATGACATCTGATTACTGTCTCCAGATAAGACTTACAAACGGCGCGCAATATACAACACCATCAATCAGAGGTCGAGAAGGAGTTGCTGGTCCTCAGGGGCCGAAGGGAGACAAAGGTGATCCAGGCGAGCTGACCTTTGAAGATAAGCCTGCAGATGCTTCTTCGTCTGGTTTGCAAGGACAGGTAGCGTATGATAGCAATTATTTGTATATCTGTGTGGAAACGAATGTATGGAAACGAGTTGCACTTGAGACATGGTAAACTAACTTAAAAGGCGCATTAAATCATATGCAGTGGCGGAATAGGTAAACGCACGCAGACACAGCGGTTTTTCCGGGTTGCCGACGGGGACTTGAGACTGAAAAATATGTATGGTGCAAATCCATACCTGCATATGATTAACTTAAAGGGCATATTAAATTACTTTCACAATTCTCCAAACAACCAAAATCTCTCCTTTCATTTAACTTGCTATGCAACTTAACAGCTTGAGCCGCTGCTAAGTTTCATAATCTTTCTCCTTTTTATATAGCAGCCAGGTAAGTAGATTCATCTTATTTCTCCCGAGAATTAGAGTCTACCTATCTGGCTGCTCTTAAAAATGTGCATTTAATAGTACCCTTAATACTCACAGCCCTCCTTTCATTTGTGATAGATAAAAGTTTGCGCTGCAGAACCGTCATTGGTATAAGATTTCTTATTCATATGTGAGTATTAAGGGCACTCTTAAGTGCACATTCATTATTAATCTTCGAGGTGAAGTAAATGGATAGCATCTTAACATCCGTAAAGAAAAAGCTCGGAATTATGGAAGACTACGAGCACTTTGACGACGGTGACATTATTGACCACATTAACACAGCATTCTTTATCTTGAATCAGCTTGGCGTCGGACCTGATGAGCCTTTTACGATTGAAGATGATACAGCTGAATGGTCCGACTTTAAAGAAGACGGGAACTTAGAGGCAGTTAGATCCTATGTCGCTTATCAAGTGAAGCTTCTATTCGACCCGCCTAGCAGTTCCCATTTAGTTGAGAACATAAATCAGAAAATCCGTGAACTTGAATTTAGACTGCTTGTTGAAGCTGAAAAGGATAAACTCCCAGAGGCTGACATGAGCGGCGTATACGTATGAGGACTTCAAAATGCGAGTAATTGATAATAGAGGGCTGGTGTATGATTCGCGGTACATTTATCATGCTGCTGGATCAGATCCAAAGTATGCTCTTCCTAACCTAAAGAAGTATCCATTGCCAGACAGAGCTCACGTGAAGTCAGCCATTAAGTTCTTTAATTATGTATCTCCTAGATATGAGAAGGTTTTGGCTTATGCAATTCTTAAACGG
>DFEN01000098.1 GCA_002368685.1 Lachnospiraceae bacterium UBA3801 | reverse complement strand
TTTCGCAAAACTATGGTTTCACGAATAAATATATGTTTTTAGTGTACCACTATTCTCATCTATTTTCAAGTTTTTTCCTTTATTTTCCTTATGTTTACTTGTATATTTATGTTTTGTTAGTTTTTTTAGTGGCATATACTTTAGTTATACAACATAACATATAACAAAAGAGAAACAAAAAAAGCCTTAAATAAATTATTCAAGGCTTTAATCATATGAAATATAATCTCTATCATTTAATTCTTTAATAAACCTACTTAGTGGAAAACCGACAACGTTATTATAATCACCATTTATTGACTGGACTAATCGCTGCCCTATTCCCTGAATACCGTAGGAACCGGCTTTATCCATAGGTTCCCCACTCTCTATATAGTCGAGAGCATCATATTTACTGAAGGGATACATATTTACCTTAGTTTCTTCGTAGAAGCTGAAGCTGTCTATCTCAAGAAGTCCTTCGGTAAAGGAATTATACTGCAAAATACTGCAAGTAACGCCTGTATAAACCTCATGAGTTCTACCAGAGAGCTTCATTAGCATTTCAAATGCATCTTTTGAATCCCTAGGTTTACCCAGAATTATATCATCTACAGAAACTACAGTATCTGCACCAACAACGATTATTCCGCCAGACTGAATATCTATAAGCTGACTTAGATTATCCGGAGTATGCTGGGTGAAAATGTCACTTACTGCCTTACATTTCTGACCGGATAGTTCCACTACAACTTCTTCTGGTTTTGTTTTAGTTATTATTTCCTCTACATCACTTATTATCACTTCGAAATTAAGTCCTGCCTGTGCAAGGAGCTCTTTTCTGCGAGGTGATCCTGAGGCAAGAATTATAAGCATTTTTTGTTTCATTATTTTTACTTCAGCATTATTATACCTGCTTGAAGTCCTCGTCTTCCTTTTGTATATCTATGCGAGAAGAAAATGTCATGATGCTTCATTGTGCATAGCTTTGTTTGATATATATTACGGCTTCTAAGGCCGCTATTAACGAGAATAAGCTCATTTAGGTTCCATAGGTTTAACATATATCGGTTTCTAAGCTTAATCGTTCTAAAGATCTCATATGGAGCTCCTGGATTTGTTTGACTTAGTCCTATATAATTCTCAGGCTTCTTATCTCGTAGATAGCTTCCAGTTCTAATACTATAGGCGAAATCCTCATTTTGAAGGGGTTCGAAGATGATGTTATCCTCATTTGTATCTATATACGGACATTCCACCATTTTCTTAATTACAGTTTCATCTACCTCATAATTTGAAGGACCAATAGATGGACCTATTACAGCGTGGATATTTTCCGGCATGCAACCATATACTTCCTTCATTTTCTCTACGGTTTTTGCGGCTATTCCTGAAACAGTGCCTCTCCATCCAGCGTGAACAGTTGCTATTACACGGCTGATTGGATCAACCATAAGTATTGGTACACAATCGGCTGTATAAACTATGAGGGGGACATTTTTGACATTAGTAATCTGTGCATCTATTTCTGTATGAGTAAGTGGACGAGCTATACCGTCCCCTGCATCTTCTTCTGTTACTACTAGAATATTTGTTTTATGAACCTGATTAGGAGCGGAAATCCTTTTATAATCAAAGCCCATACTTTGTCCCAGTCTTTTGTAATTCTCAAGTACCTTCTCTTCTTCATCTTCTAAATGAAGACCAAGATTGAGAGATTCATATATTCCAGTACTTACTCCTCCAAGCTTTGTGGAAAAGCCATGAATTATATTAGGTATTTCGGAGAAGCCTTCTACTTCGATATAAGGTACCTCTGAATCGGTATTTAGTTTTATATTGTTAGAGCTATGGATACCCATATAGTTAGTATCTATTATGCTTTTTTCTTTTTCAAACATATTTCTCTCTTTGTGTAATTACTAATAAGATTCCTTCAAGTTATTAGCTTTATTTGTTTGTTTTAAGTTTATTTAATAGTTTTTGAAAATATTCTGGTAGTTCACTATTAAATTCAATATATTCCTTCGTTCTAGGATGAATAAAGCCCAGCTTTCCAGCGTGAAGAACTTGTCCCTGAAGATTATATGGGCATTTCTTTGGTCCATATACAGGGTCTCCTAGAAGTGGATGGCTAATACTGGATAAATGTACACGTATCTGATGTGTGCGGCCGGTTTCAAGCTTACATCTTATGAAACTAAAATTATCCTCTAGATTGTCAGCCAGATAAATATGTGTAACTGCTCTTCTGCCATCCGGATCTATCGCCATTTTCTTACGGTCGTTCTTGGCACGGTTAATTGGTTTATTAACAGTAAGTGTATATTCACCAAGTTCTGGTAAATCGCTTTTATCCATCTTTTGAGTATCAAAATGATTATATACTATGCAGCTATATACTCTATTAATGGAGTGCTCTGAAAACTGCTCTGCTAGTGATTGGTGGGCAGTATTATTTTTACATACTACAAGAAGACCACTTGTATCTTTATCTATTCGATGAACTATACCAGGTCTTTCAACTCCATTTATAGAGGATAGACTGTCTCCGCAGTGGTACATTAGAGCATTTACAAGTGTTCCTGTGTAGTTTCCTGCTGCTGGATGCACAACCATGCCTTGAGGCTTATCAACTACGATTACATCTTCATCCTCATATATAATATTAATTGGGATATTTTCAGGGATTATTTCTAGCTTAGTTACCTCTGGCATATTAATCTTTACAGTATCGCCAGCTCTTAGCTTATATGAAGGTTTAACGGCTTTCTTAGAACCGTTATTTATTATTAAAATGCGATCTTCAGAAGTTAATTTATTGATATAAGAACGTGAAAGCTCTTCCAGAGATTCAGATATATATTTATCTATCCTTTGACCAATATTATCTTCAGTTGGAGTAAGTTCGTAAACTAATTCGTCCATTATATGATCATTTTCCTATTCTATGTCGTAATTATTATTCTTCTGAATTTGTTTCTTCTGAAATTGCTTCCTCTGATTCTTTTTCTTTTGAATCTACGGATTCTCTTATTTTTCCATGTAACAGAAGTTCTATATCCTCTGATTTATATTTAAAAATAAATAGAAACAGAAGTATGAACATGCAAACAGTAACGCAAATATCTGCAAAGTTAAATATAGGGAAATTGATAAGCTTTACATATATAAAATCTACTACATAGTGAAATCTTATTCTATCTATCATATTTCCTATTGCTCCGCCTATTATGAATACAATACATATTCTAGCGGCTTTTAGGTGTGGATACTTGGTAGCATTGTGATATACATACGAAAGAAGAATAACCAGAAGTATAGATATTACAAGTAAAAATATAGTCTTATTAGAAAGAGATCCCCATGCTGCTCCAGTATTCTTTATGAAATAAATGACAAGAGCATTACCCAGCACCTTTTTCTCGTCCTTATAAGGCGTCATATTAGTATATATAAAGTATTTAGTTATTTGGTCTATAGCAACTAGTATAAGGATGACTAGTGCTGAGACTATATATAATGATTTTTTAGGTTTAGTTTCTTCCATGATGTTATCCTGAATTAACTTGTAAATCTCTATCTTTCCAAATAATCTTTAAAGGCTTTTTCCATATCTGCATCAGATACCTCTGTATTTATAACGGCATTTCCTATTCCGTCTAAAAGGATAAACTTTATGCTGTTACCTTCAGCCTTTTTATCATTATGAGTGAACTTTACGATTTCTTTTATATCTATATTCTTAGGAATATCAGGTAGATTAAAATGTTCTCTAATCAGTCCCTCAATATCCTGTACATCCGCTTCAGATAATAGTCCTTTATCCCTGGATATATATGCAGCAAGGATGCAACCAATGGAGACACATTCTCCATGCAAGAATTCGAAGTTCATATATTTTTCAAGGGCATGTCCTAGAGTATGTCCATAGTTAAGTAAGGCTCTCTCGCCCTTAGTCTCATGTGGGTCCTGTTCTACTACATTCTTCTTAATGATATTACATTTGTATATCATATATTCAAGGCTTTCAGAGCTTAGACTATCCAGGCTGGAAATGTTATCTCTTATCCAGTAATATAGCTCCTTATCCTTTATGAGAGCAGATTTGATAACCTCTCCCATTCCAGAATAGAACTGTCTCTTATCTAGAGAGCTTATTGTAGACATATTTATATATACAAGCTTTGGCATGTGGAAAGCACCAACCATGTTCTTGTATTTTTCGAAATCTACTCCAGTTTTACCGCCTATGCTTGAATCAACGTCAGCTAGTAGGCTGGTTGGAACCTGGATAAAATCAATTCCTCTTAGATATGTTGCAGCTGTATATCCGCACATATCTCCTGTTACGCCCCCGCCTAAGGCTAGAAGCAAGTCCTTACGTGTGAAATGTTCCTCAATTAGCTTTACATAGAGGTCTTTCACGGTATCAAGATTCTTACTCTCTTCTCCTTCTGGAAATACATAGCTTATGACATTAGAGAAGGAATTCTTTGCTATATCTAAAATAGCATCCATATAATAGGATGCCACTTTAGAGTCTGAGACTATGCATAGTTTCCTAGCATTCTCAGAATTATATGATTTAAAGAAAACCTCTAGTTCACTAAAACTGTCAGAATAAACTATGTCATAGATCTTATTACCCTCGAAATATATAGGTAATGATTTATTAAATGACATATATTCCTCCTATTAATCATCCATAAATGTTATATCACTAAATGGATCGATTCCATCACCACCAAGCGTAGAACCATATACATTGGATGAATTGCTTTGCTTATTAGCCATACTGAGTTTGGTTCCGCCGCTACTGCTGCTGCCACTACCAAAACCACCAGAGCTACTTGAAGAGTCTGAA
>DFEN01000148.1 GCA_002368685.1 Lachnospiraceae bacterium UBA3801 | reverse complement strand
TATATTTTCAATATTGTCAATGGTTTTTTATGCAAATAGGGACTATGCAAATAGGGACGGGTCTGTTTTGCATATGTGCAAAACAGAACCGTCCCTATTTGCATAGTCTCTATATTAACTCAGTTTATTTTTTGGAAAAGAGGGTTGAGAAGATTCCACGGCCGAGGCTGGCGCCTACATTGCCACCGAGGGTCTGGCCAAACTTGCCGAATTTCTTTCCGACAGTTTTACCAACTTCTCTTCCGACTGTTCCGGTTATTGTATTACCAACTGATTTAGCAGCTCGTTTCTTTGCTGCTTCTTCTTTATCTTTTTCGCGCTGCTCTGCCTTCGCCTGAGCCTCCGCTTTCTTAGCGGCTTCCCTCTCAGCTTTTTCTGTAGCCTTAGCAGCTTCTTTTTCTTCCTTCTCGCGCTGCTTTTCAGCTTCCTTTTCTTCTTTCTCTCTTTGCTTCTCAGCTTCTGCTTCTTCCTTTTCCTTAGCAAGAGCTTCCGCCTCTTCTATTCCACGTCTCTCCAGGAATTCATAAGCTGAATCTGGATCAATAGCTTCCGCATATTTACTATAGCAAATACTAGACTTGATAAGTGTATCTCTCTGTACATCAGATATAGAATCAAAGCTTGACTGAATAGGAAGAATATATGTTTTCTCTGCTACCTGAGGTATTCCGTCTTCCCCTAGAAAGGAAACAACTGCCTCACCTGTACCCAGTGCAAGGATTGTTTCATATGTATCAAAGTCAGGATTTTCTCTAAAGGACTCTGCCGCTGCTTTAACAGACTTCTGATCAGATGGTGTATAAGCTCTAAGTCCATGTTCTATCTTATTTCCAAGCTGAGCAAGAACTCCGTCAGGAATATCTCTTGGGTTCTGCGTGCAGAAGTAAACTCCTACCCCCTTTGATCTGATAAGCTTAACTACCTGCTCTATCTTCTCCAGTAATGCCTTTGGTGCATCCTTAAATAGAAGGTGCGCCTCATCGAAGAAGAATACCATCTTAGGCTTATCCATATCTCCCACCTCAGGAAGTCTCTCAAAGAGTTCTGAAAGAAGATACAGTAAAAATGTAGAATAAAGCTTTGTATTATTAATCAGGCTAGAGCTGTCAAGAATATTTATCATACCCTTTCCTGCATCGCCAAATGTAAAGAAGTCCATTATATTAACTGCAGGCTCGCCAAAGAACTTATCTCCCCCCGCAACCTCCAGCGAAACAAGCGCTCTTACTATAGCCGAAATGGACTGTGGGCTCATCTTTCCGTATTGAGCCTCAAATTCAGAATTATGATCCGCTACATAATTCAGCATTGATTTAAGATCCTTTGTATCTATCAGAAGCAGATTATTATCGTCCGCTATTTTAAATACAATAGATAAAATGTCAGACTGAAGATCATTTAGTTCCATCAATCTTGCGAGAAGCAGCGGACCTATCTCAGAGATAGTAGTTCTGAGGGTAACACCCTTCTCTCCATATATATCCCATAGTGTAACCGGATAACCTTTATAAGAGAATCCAGCCTCTGCTAACCCAAATCTAGCTATTCTCTCCTGCATTTTCTCACTGTCAGTTCCAGGAACACTGATTCCAGCTATATCCCCCTTTACATCCGCCATAAATACAGGAACACCCATTTCAGAAAAGCTCTCAGCCAGCACCTTAAGTGTAACTGTTTTACCAGTTCCAGTAGCACCTGCTACCAGTCCGTGACGATTAGCCATCTTTGGAAGAAGGCTTATCTTTTCTCCCGCGTTATTTACGCCTACCCATACATTTCCTTCGTAATACATCGTAACCTCCGTTCTCCTAACTACATTACATTTAGTTTAACCCAATCCCCAACTCAGCTAGCTCTTCAAGTAGAGCATCATACCCCTTAAAGAGAATAGCTTTCATACCAAATTTAGAAGCAGCATCTATATTCACCTGTCTATCATCTATGAAAATGCTCTCTTCTAGTTTTATACCAAAGCGAGACTCCAGCAATCTATAAATCGCTTCATCCGGCTTAGTTATCTTCTCATACCCCGAAATAATGTGACCATCCGTTAGTGGTAAGAATTTAAATGTTGGCCAGTGCATCTCTGCAGTATCCACAGGATAATTTGATAGAATATATACACCATACCCTTGGTCTTTAATCCCTTTGATAAGTCCCGGAGCATAATCGTACTCTCTAACTACATCCTGGATGTTATCCCAAAAGGCTAGCACCTGTTCTCTATACTCCGGAAACTCAACCGTATACTTATTTACAGCATCCTCATGATTCCATAGTCCCAGATCAAGCTCATGCCAGAACTCCGTCTCAACCATGTTCTTAGAAAGAAACTCAACAGTCTCTTCATCAAAGCCAAGGTCCCGCATCAGATCTCTATATCTGAAATCAACTAGAACATCGCCAACATCAAAAACTACATTTTTATATTGCTTCATAAATAAACCTCAAACCTAAAACAAATCCTACTCCTTCTCATCAGAGCTTCTTCTAGTCCAGTCATATGGAGTCTGCTGATAAACGTAATAATTTAGCCAATTTGTATATAAAGTATTCGCATGACATCTCCAAGACTTAACCGGTGAATTGTTTGGATTATCATCCGGATAATAATTAACTGGAATATCTGGATTAATGCCCTTACCCATATCTCTCTTATATTCCTGATCAAGAGTCACCGTGTCATATTCTGGATGACCAGTAACAAATATATTCTTTCCACCATCGCCAACAATTATGTATGGTCCACATTCGATAGAATCCGCTAGTATTACAAGACTAGGATTATTTCTTACTGCCACCGCATCTATTCCCGTATATCTTGAGTGTGGAGCAAGAAATGTATCATCAAATCCACGAACCAGCTCCTGACTCTTATGCATAGTGTGATGGGTATATATACCAGAGAGCTTCTTAGGAAGCTCAAACTTATTTATTCCATAATGATAATAAAGCCCCGCCTGAGCTCCCCAACATATATGGAAAGTAGATGTAACATTTTCAGAAGCCCAATCCATTATCTTAGTAAGCTCGTGCCAATACTCTACATCCTCAAACTTCATCTTTTCAACCGGCGCACCTGTGATTATCATACCGTCCCACTTGCGGTTTTTAACCTCGCGGAAGTTTGAATAAAACCTCTCCAAATGCTTCTTTGAAGTATGCTTAGACTCATAAGACATAGTTCTGACAAATGTAATATTAACCTGAAGCGGAGTATTTGAGAGACTTCTAAGAAGCTGAAGCTCTGTATCTTCCTTAAGAGGCATCAGATTCAGAATAAGAATATCTATAGGACGAATATCCTGACTATTAGAACGGTTCTCATCCATTACGAAGATATTCTCTTCTTCAAGTATTTGTTTTACGGGTAAATCATTGTCAATTCTAATCGGCATTATCTTTCCTCCAGCATATAATCTAGTAAAACATTATGTAAACTGATTATTTTTAAAATCATTTTCTGTAATTATTGGAATTCCAAGGCTCTTCGCTTTCTTATTCTTGGAAGAATTGGAATTAATATCATTATTTATAAGACACGTGGTCTTGGCACTTACGCTTCCTGCCACCTTTCCACCACGGTCCTCTATCTCCTTCTTAAGAGCATCTCTGTTAGGGTAGGTCTCAAGAGACCCTGTTATAACAAATGTCATACCCTCAAGATCCTGTTCAGCTGTATTTTCCTCGATAATAAATTCAATCTCACCCAGTAGTCGAAGGACCTCTTCTTTTCTATCAGCATCCTTGAAATATGCTACGAAATCACGGGCAAGCACTGCTCCCACCTGATCTATCTCAGTAAGCTCTTCCTCTGTAGCATTCATGATTGCATCAAAGTCACTCTTATAAGCCTTAACCACCAGCTTCGCATTAGCAACGCCAAAGCCAGATATACCAAGTCCATACAAAAATGCCGCCATATCAGCTTTTCTAGAAGAGTCTATAGCTTTTATCAGATTATTATACGACTTCTCACCAAATCCTTCCATATTAACTATTACATCTCTATGGTCAGATAAATGGTAAATGTCTGACAATTTATGCAGAATACCTGCACCTATGAATCTCTCAATAGTCGCCTCTGACATACCATCGATATTCATTGCATTTCTCGAAACAAAAAGCGAGAAAAGCTTTATGTTCTTTGCTGGACAATCAGGATTTATACAATTAAGAGTTTCTGTTCCATTCTCATTCTTTATCTCAGTTTGTCCACCACAGGCAGGGCACATCTCAGGAATATCAAATGCCCCTGACCCAGTCAGATTCTGAGATATTTGCGGGATAATCATGTTGGCCTTATAGACCTTAATCCTATCTCCAATTCCAAGCTTCATATCCTTCACATAAGTGATATTGTGAAGACTGGCACGACTAACATCTGTACCCTCTAGTTCAACCGTATCAAATATAGCAACAGGATTGATAAGACCTGTTCTAGAAGGACTCCACTCTATCTCACGAAGAGTAGTCTCCGCTTCTTCATCTCTCCATTTAAAGGCTATCGCATCCCTTGGGAACTTAGCGGTAGTACCCAGACTCTTTCCATACGCTGTATCATCAAAGCTAAGCACCAGACCATCTGTTGGGAAATCGTTACTAGGAATCTTACTTGAAAACCACTGTACCATTTCAGGAAGGGTTTCCGCCGAAACTTCCCTATATTCTACAACATCAAAGCCAAGACTACTTAGATATTCAAACCTCTTCTCGAAACTATTTTCAAAACTATCAAGAAGCTCCTTATCCTCAGGCTCAACCATTGAAAACGCATAGAACCTTACAGACCTCTCAGCAGTGACCTTACTACTAAGCTGTCTAACAGAACCACTACATAAATTTCTTGGATTTTTATACTTAGCATCCGCATCCACGATGGATGCATTTATCTTCTCAAAATCAGAATAGGTGATAATAGCCTCGCCCCTTATAGTAAGCTTACCTTTATAGCTTATGGCTCCAGGAATATTCACAAATGTACGGGCATTGGCAGTAATAACTTCACCTATCTCACCATTACCACGAGTAACGGCCTTAACAAGCTTACCATCCTCATAAGTAAGAACAACTGTAAGACCGTCCATCTTCCAGGAAAGAAGTCCCTTCTTGTCTCCCAGCCAGCTTACCAGCGCATCTACTTCCTTAGTCTTATCCAACGAAAGCATTCTAGCAGGATGCTTCTCTTTAGGAAGCTCTGAAACCACCTCATATCCAACGTTCTGAGTTGGGCTATTTGCGAGGATCATACCTGTCTCCGCCTCGAGACTTACCAGCTCATCATAGAGCTTATCATATT
>DFEN01000144.1:346-6382 GCA_002368685.1 Lachnospiraceae bacterium UBA3801 | reverse complement strand
AGAGAACCTTGGCATGAGTCAATGGAAGATGCGATGAAGCTACTGACTGGCGAGAAGACTGAATTTAGTAGCTACGCCCTATGGGAAAAGGAAGAGTTTAGTGCTGAAGACGAAACTGGAAGTGCACTCCTTTCATATAACGTGACAGAGAAGGCGAAGTATTACTACTATTTACCTAAAGAAGAGGGAAATGAATACAGTGGAAAACTCTTGTCAGGTGATGAATTAACTAATGATATATCGGTGCCGGAGGAATTAAGAAGCGGACTGAATATAAGTGGCCGTCTTCTCGGAGGCTGTGTAGACATCCTGACACTCCATGTTGGTACAAGGACTGACAAAGTAGCGGAGTTTCTTGAAAGATATAAGGATGACGGTTTTATATGGTTTCTGGAATGCTGTGACCTGGATCCGCTTTCTATGAGAAGAGCATTTTGGCAAATGCGTGAAGCTGGCTGGTTTAAATATGTGAAGGGATTTATGATCGGCCGACCACTTCATTTTGGTGAAGAAGCTCTGGGAGTTGACCAGTATAATGCAGTTACAGATATTCTAGGGAATTTAGGTGCTCCAATAATTATGGATCTCGACATAGGTCATGTACCACCAATGATGCCAATTGTTTCCGGAAGCTTAGCAGAGGTTAAGGCATCTGGGAACAAGATAAATGTAAAATACATTTTTGCGTAAAGTGTCGCAAAATCAAAATTATATATAAAGGTTATTAGAAAAAAGGGGAAGAAAATGAGAATAGCAGTTTGTGACGATGAGGAAAAGTTTAGAAATCAGGCGCGTGATATGGTAGACAAGCTGGCAGGCAGTCTGGATGTTGTAGTTGATGCATATTCAGATGGAAATCAGCTTTTAGCAGCATTTGACAAGAAACCATATGACGTGCTTTTTCTTGATATAGAGATGCCGGTAATGGACGGAATTACACTTGCCAAGAAACTTCGTGAGAGGAGTGACAGCATATATATCGTATTCCTTACAGGCCATGTTGAGTATGCGCTTGAAGGATATGAGGTAAATGCTTTACGTTATCTGACAAAGCCGGTTCAGGAAGAGAAGCTCCGTGAGGTTTTGAGATTCGTAATGGATCAGAACACCAGCAAGAAACAGCTAATGATCAAGGAGGATGGAGAGGAACTACTCCTAAATATCGCTGATATTATATATTTTGAAGCTCAGAATCAATATGTAATGATATATACTGAGGATGGAGAGCATCTGATACGATACAATATAGGTGATTTTGAAGAACAGCTAAAGAAGGATGGTTTTTTCCGTACCCACAGAGGATATCTGGTATCCCTTGCAAAGGTGAAGAAGCTGGTCAAAAATGAAGTTATAATGGAAGGACCGGATGGAGATATTAGCGTGCCTGTTAGCAGAACTAATACTAAGTCTCTTAAGGAAGCTCTTTATGCATATGTAGAAAATACTGCAATGTAAAATCTATAGCTGTTAAAGGAAAAAGATATGAAAGAAGTAATAATGAACTACACCGGTATCATTTTATCAGATATTAATTTTATGTTAGCCATGCTGATAATTGTACTTGTGGCTGCATGCTTTCTTGGCAGGTACATAGTTATTACCAGAAAAATGGTACTCGCTACTTTGGGTGTACTTATAATACAGATAGTTTTTCTTTTTGCCTCGGATTTTTTAATGCAGAGCATGTATCCGGATGCGTATAAAGTCCTGGAAGGTATGGAAAACATAAATGAATTAACGCCTGAACTTGCAGGATATGAAGAAATTCAGGTGTTTTCTAATGTGTCAGCACTTATTTTAAATGGTTTGGTGTTCGTATATGCATTTGTATTCTATCTGATTGCGAACAAGGAGAAAAGAATTATAAGGGCGACTGAATCTCTGATATGCCTAATGCTTTATTACCAGTTTGTTAATTCTATTTTCCAGTATATGTACTTATACTTTAATGGATGTAAGCAGGAAATAGTTGACCTGTTTATTAGCGGTTCAATGGCGGGACTGGAAGGAATAAAATTTACATTCTTTTTAACCTGCGCGGTATTTATTATATCAGTTGCTATTCTGCTTATTCTGTACTTTGGCTATTACAGGAAGAAGAGAGTTTATGTAGTCAGAATCAGAGACAGGGTTCTTTTTGTGCTATGGCTTATAATATTTGGCATATTTCCAGGTATGCCTATAGGACCGGAAAAATTGTCTGATAAGTTTATGCTGCTTAGCATTATATTTGGAGTAATGCTCCTCGTTCTTGGAATACTTGCGCCTGTAATTCTGGTAATGAATGCGGCGGATAAGAGTCTCAGGGAAAAGAATGAATATCAGGAAACCTACCTAAATGCTGAGCTTGAATATATTGAACGCTATAAGAATGCGCAGACGGAAACAAGAGCCTTCCGACATGACATCATTAACAACCTGTCTCTGACAAGTATGATGCTGGACGAGGGTAAGGTTGAGGATGCAAGCCAACACCTTAAGGAGCTGCTGGGAAATGTAAGAGCCCTGTCTCCATCTATTATAACAGGAGATGAGATGCTGGATTGTATAGTGGCGATGAAGGCGGACAAGATGAAGGAGCTGGATATCAGATTTACAACTGACGGGGTTGTGGATGGCGGTCTTCATATGAAGCCGATGGACGTTTGCAGTATTTTTGCAAATGCTCTCGATAATGCTATAGAAGCTGCCAGAAAAGTAGAGAAAGAGCCTTGGATTGACCTCAAGATTAAAAGAACTGAGAAGTTCTTCGTACTTAAAATATCAAATGCAGCCGAAGGCAAGGTGAATGTTGAGAAGCTTTTTATGAGTAACGGATATACATCAAAGAATGATAAGGAACATCACGGTTTCGGACTTAGAAATATCAGACAGGCGGTTGAAGAATATGATGGCCTGGTAAAAGCTGAAGCAGAAGAAGGCACATTTGGCCTATCTATAATGATTCCAAGGAAATAAAGTGGAGGAGCGAAATGCATTACAATTGTCTAATCGTTGATGATGAAGTAGAGCTTGCCAAAATGACAGCGGAATACTTTCAAATGTTCGATATTAAAACAGAATATGTAGACAGTGCGTCGGCATGCTATGAATTTTTAGACAAGAATGATATAGACCTTCTACTTTTAGATATCAATCTTGGAGATGGTTCAGGCTTCGAGGTTTGTAAGAAGGTGAGAGAGGATTATCAGCTGCCGATCCTCTTTATCAGTGCGCGTCAGAGCGATGATGATGTACTTGTTGCACTTAGTATCGGAGGCGACGATTATATCAAGAAACCTTATAGTCTGGCGGTTTTACTAGCTAAGGTAAAACTGAATCTGAAGAAGGTTGAGCAACTGAAGTCTCTCTCTTCAAAGGAAGTGACTACAAGTGGTAAGGACGGCGAGGCTGGTGTAATACAGCTAGATGAGTCGACTCTATCGGTTATATTGAATGGAAAACGTATAGGGCTAAAGGCTAAGGAGTTCGCTCTACTAAAATGCCTTTATAACCATAAGAATGCAATTGTTACAAAGGACGCGCTATTCGAAGAGGTGTGGGGAGACACCTTTTACTCGGATGGTACGCTTAATGTGCATATTAGAAAGCTACGGGAGAAGCTCGAAGAGGATCCCAATAATCCTAAATATATAAAGACTATTTGGGGAACGGGCTATATATTTGAGGAAACTGACAAATGAACAAATTCAGAAAGGTTATAATTTTATATACAATAGTTATGTTAACATGCATGATTATAACTGTTTTGGTTTACATAAAGTCTAATGTCAGCTTTGATATTCCTGGAACATATACTGATGAACAACTGCAATTATATAAGCAGATATGGAATGGCTTAAATGAGAATATGAATGAATTTAAGCAGAAGATGCTTATATATCTGTTAGCCTTTTGGGTATTTATTATGTTCCTTGGTTACCTTCTGCTAGCATATTTCTATTTTGCAGAGATTAAGCCTATAACTCAGCTTCAGAACTATGCTACAGAAATATCAAAGGGTAATCTGGATGTACCTATTCCTGTTAATAAGAACCTCAGATTTATTGATTTTACTGAAAGCTTTGACCTCATGAGAGAAGAGCTAAAGAAGTCTAGACTGAGAGAACTAGAGGCCGAAAACGAGAAGAGGCAAATGGTAGCTGAGCTGAGTCACGACCTCAAGACTCCAATAGCTACTATCCAAGCGACTTGCGAGGTCCTTGAAATGCAGATATCAAAGAAGAAGGAAGCGGGTGATGAGCTCGGCGAGATATCTGGAATCGAGGAAAAGGTTGGATTTATTTCACAGAAAGCTGAGACAATAAATAAGCTCGTGCAAAATGTCCTACATGCAACTATTGATGATTTGGAAGAAATATCTGTATCCGTTGAGGAGTATGATTCAAAGCTAATAGAGAGTTATTTCACGAGTTTAAAGGATTATGGAAATATAATCCTAGACAATCATATCCATGAATGTCTCGTCTATATGGATAAACTCCGTATGGAACAGGTTGTAGATAATATAGTTGGGAATTCCTATAAATACGCTGGTACAGACATCCATGTAAGCTTTGAAGAAACAGAAGAAATGCCATCTGTAAGTGGTGGCAAGGATAAATTTATCAAGATTACTGTTAGGGACTCTGGACCTGGTGTTCCGAAGGATGAACTCCCGCTCGTTGTAGAAAAGTTCTACCGCGGAAGTGGAACAGAAGAGAAAAACGGTTATGGCCTCGGCCTCTACCTTGTCAAAAACTATGTTGAAAGGCAGGGCGGAGGATTTGAATATTACAATGATAATGGATTTGTAGTTGTTATATACGTAAAGAAAGTCTAAGTACTAGGCTTTCTTTTTTTAGCTTTATAAACTCTGGTTTCATAGCTTTATAAACTCTGGCTTCATAGCTTTAAAAGTGCTGAAGTATCTAAAACCAATAGCCTGGGCCAGTTCAGTGGCGTCCTCTATCATATAGCCAATATGTTCAGTATCGTGAGCGTCGCTTCCGAAGGTTAGAATTTCTCCGCCTAGTTCTTTATACATTTTAAGTATTTCTACATGTGGATGCATGTAGTCCATGCCTCTATACAGGCTTCCGGTATTTATTTCTATACCTTTACCATTTTCAATGATTACCTTCAGGATTTCGTGGATCAGCTCCTTAAGCGCAGGAAAATGCCTCTTAGAAAAGGACTCGGCAGTAACCTTCTCTGGACCATATCTGAATATATAATCCAAATGACCATATACATTATAATCACTAAAATGCTCTACATTGTAGAGAATATCTTCAAAATAATGTCTATAGATAACATTTACGTCCTTGTAAGAACCATCTGGATTCTTAAAGGATTCTGGATAGTAAGGATCAAGACTATCTACTACATGTGAAGAGCAGATGATGAAATCAATCCCTGGATGTTTAGTACTGTAGCTACTTAGCTCCTCACAAGTAGAAGGCATAACACCTTGCTCTACACCTATTCTTAGATCAAAATCTGGCAGAAGTTCCATTGATAGCTCAGAAAGAGTAGTGATATAGCTATCTATTTCGAGATCAAAGATTATATTATCTGGTGTCTCAGGGTAGTTTAGATCATTATGATCCGTAAGACATATGCCTCTGAGTCCGTGAGACTTGGCGGAAGCTATGATATCTCGAAGCTCAGTTTCACAGTCAGAAGAGAAGAGACTATGTAAATGATAATCATATTTATTGTCTAGTTTACTCATTTTATTCTCCGGTTTTTATATGAATTCTAGTCGTTTGATGTATTTATATAACGCTATATATCATAGTAAAAGGCAATGTAATCATAAGTCAAGTGAAAAACGATGAAAAAAATTGCTTAAAATAGATTAAATTTGACAAATACGTGCTTGAAATTGGCCCGAAAAAAAGTTATCATATTAGGGCAGAATGTTTAGTTGGTCGAGAAATATATTTTTTGTATAGGATTCGGCCGACATTCATCAATATAATTTCTTAGGAGGATTTACAAAATGGCAGTAAAAGTAGCGATTAATGGATTTGGACGTATCGGACGTCTTGC
>DFEN01000144.1:0-288 GCA_002368685.1 Lachnospiraceae bacterium UBA3801 | reverse complement strand
GTCTTGCATTCAGACAGATGTTTGGTGCTGAGGGATATGAGGTAGTTGCAATCAACGATCTTACAAAGCCTTCAATGCTTGCTCATCTTCTGAAGTATGATACAGCACAGGGTGGATACGCTGGAAAGATCGGCGAGAATCTTCATACAGTTGAGGCTGATGATGATGCTAACACAATTACTGTAGATGGCAAGACACTTCAGATCTATGCTAAGGCTGACGCTAACGAGCTTCCATGGGGAGAGATTGGTGTAGATGTAGTACTTGAGTGTACAGGTTTCTACTGCT
>DFEN01000065.1 GCA_002368685.1 Lachnospiraceae bacterium UBA3801 | reverse complement strand
AAGTTCTTGCCTATAAGGAGGCCGGAATTAAGAATATTGTTTTTGATCTGAGAAGTAATAGCGGAGGAAGCCCTTTCATGGTACAAGGAGTTGCACAGCTATTTGCACCAGAAGGAGAACATTCAACCTACAGTTCAGCAGAGATAAATGAAGACACTGCAACCTTTGAAAGAGGGGCAGACGGAAAATATAAGATGGGTGAAGATATGTTAAATTATTATGGAGAAGATCTCTGGCATGACGGCCAAATTATCCTGCTCGTAAATGCCCAGACAGTAAGTGCAGGGGATGACATGGTTTATATGATGGGGGACTTTCCAAATGTAAAGGTTATGGGAACTACTAAGTCCAATAACTCCTGTCAGGCGGTTCAGGGTATGGAAATCTCAACAGGTCAATTCGCATTTTCTGTTGTTCCGAATCTTACAGAGGATGGAGAAATTGCAATCGATACATTAACAGATCATGAGTCAAGAGTTCCATTTGATGAATATATACCTATGGATGAGGAATTAATTACAGCTATATTCGATAATGGTGAAGATTTTATCTTAAAATATGCAGCAGAGAGCTTCTAAAACTCATATAAAAATAATTTAAAATAATATATTGCATTTATAATCACGTAGTTCTATAATGTAGCATGTTCAAATTTAATAAAACGATAATCACTTAGGGGAGCTTGTGTAAACGGGCTGAGAACAGACTGTATCGTCTGGACCCATAACCTGATTTGGATAATGCCAACGTAGGGATTTGCAGGATTTGTAAAATGTAGCAGATGTGCCATGATTGGCATATCTGCTTTTTTTTAGGAGGTATAAATATGTTTGGAAAATGTATCGAGAACGTACGAGAGACAACACCACTTGTACACAATATCACAAACTATGTAACTGTTAATGATGTGGCAAATGTTCTTCTTGCCTGTGGCGGAAGTCCAATAATGTCAGATGAACCTGATGATGTGGTTGACATAACATCAATATGTGGTGGTCTGAATATTAATATTGGAACTCTGAATAAGAGCAGCATTGAGGGTATGTTCCTTGCGGGAAAGAGAGCTAATGAATTAAATCATATGGTACTTCTAGATCCTGTAGGAGCTGGTGCATCAAAGCTTCGTACTGATACAGCTGTAAAGCTTATGGACGAAATCAAGTTTACTGTTATTCGCGGAAATATATCTGAGATTAAGACTCTGGCTCTTGGAAGTGGAACTACAAAGGGGGTTGATGCTGATGTGGCAGATGCTGTTACAGATGAGACTCTCGACAGTGCGGTTAAGTTTGTTAAGGATTTTGCTAAAAAGTCTGGTTCAATAGTTGCTATCACTGGTGCTATTGACCTAGTAGCAGATGGTGATAGATGTTTTGTTATTAGAAATGGTCGTCCTGAGATGGGTAAGATTACTGGAACAGGTTGCCAGCTTTCTGGTATGATGACAGCCTTCCTTGTTGCTAATCCAGATAATCTTCTCGAGGCAGCAGCAGCTGCTGTATGTACAATGGGTCTAGCAGGTGAGATTGGCTGGGCCAATATGCAGGAAGGTGATGGAAATTCAACATATCGCAACCGCATAATTGATGCAATATTCAATATGAATGGAACCATTCTAGATAAGGGGGCTAAGTATGAAGTGCGATAAGAAGGATCTACTTGTATATGCAGTAACTGACCGTCACTGGTTAAATGGCCGCACGCTCTACGAGGTTGTAAAAGAAAGCCTGGATGGGGGTGTTACATTTCTCCAGCTAAGAGAAAAGGACCTAGATGATGAGAACTTTCTGAAGGAAGCTATAGAGCTAAAGGAGCTTTGCAAGGAATACAATGTTCCTTTTGTGATAAATGATAATGTCGATATCGCAATCAAGATGGATGCAGATGGCGTACACGTTGGTCAGAGTGATATGGAAGCGGGTGACGTTAGAGCAAAGCTTGGACCGGATAAGATAATTGGTGTATCCGCGCAGACAGTTGAGCAAGCAATACTTGCTGAGAAGCGTGGGGCAGATTATCTGGGGGTTGGAGCGGTATTTCCAACTGGTTCGAAGGACGATGCAGATGAAATATCGCATGAAACTCTGAAGGCTATTTGCGAAGCCGTTTCAATTCCTGTAGTTGCTATCGGAGGTATAACTCTTGATAATACGCCTCAGTTAAAAGGTAGTGGTATCTGCGGAGTTGCTGTTATCAGTGCAATTTATGCTAAGGAGGATATACGCAAAGCTTCTGAAGACCTTAAAAAGGTCGTTGAAGAGGTTGTTAGTTAAAATCTAAATTGGAGTTTTAATATGATAAAAGGAGCGATATTTGATATAGATGGAGTGCTTCTTGATTCGATGATCATATGGACAGATCTAGGGGAGAGGTATCTGAAAAGTATTGGAAGGCAACCTGAAGATGGACTTACAGAGAAGCTATTTTCTATGAGTATGGAGCAGGGCGCTGAATACTTAAAGAATACGTATAGTATTAATAAAGATATTTCTGAAATTCTAGATGATATTAATAAGATATCGGAAGATTTCTATTATTACGAAGTTGAGGCAAAGCCAGGAGTTGAGGAGCTGCTTAAGGACTTCAAAACTCGAGGAATCAAAATGGTGGCGGCTACTTCAAGTCCAAGAAGCCATGTGGAAAGAGCACTCACCAGAGTTGGCTTATATAACTATATAGATAAAATATTTACTAATAGTGAAGTGGGTGTTAGTAAACATGAGCCTGATATATATAATTTAGCGGCGGAACATATGGGAACAGAACCTTCGGAAACACTTGTTTTTGAGGATTCTCTATATGCCTTAAAGACCGCTAAAGCAGCGGGATATGTAACTGTCGGTATATATGACGCTAAGGGAGAGAAGAACCAAACGGGGCTTCTTGAAAATGCAAAGCTTTACTTAAAAAGCTACGACGACCTAAGTGGTCTAGTGGCTTTATTATAAATTAATACTAGCGGCGTGTTGGGGGCACCACCTCATGTCGCTATACAAAATTAATGCAAAGAAAGAGGTAAAACAAATGTACACAGCATTAACAATCGCGGGAAGTGATTCCTGCGGAGGCGCCGGTATCCAAGCAGATATCAAGACTATGACAGCGAATGGCGTATATGCCATGAGCGCTATCACAGCACTTACTGCTCAGAATACAACCGGCGTAACAGACATTATGGAAGTAACACCGGAGTTTCTAGGAAAGCAGCTAGATGCTATATTTACAGATATTTATCCGGACGCAGTTAAGACAGGAATGGTGGCATCCGTTGGACTTATCGAGACGATTGCCGAGAAGCTTACTGAGTATAAGGTAAAGAATGTAGTTATCGATCCAGTTATGGTTGCAACTAGTGGAGCCAAGCTTATAAGTGATGATGCTATAGAAACACTTAAGACAAAAATGCTTCCACTTGCTACAGTTATTACTCCAAATATACCAGAGGCTGAGGTTCTCTCGGGAATGGAAATACAGACAGAAGAAGACATGATCCGTGCAGCAGAATTCATAAATGAAAAATACAGCTGCGCAGTTCTTCTTAAAGGAGGACACAAGGTAAATGATGCTAATGACCTTCTATATAGAGAGGGCGGATATGTATGGTTCAAGGGAAAGAGGATAGATAACCCAAATACTCACGGAACTGGATGTACACTATCTAGTGCAATAGCATCAAATCTTGCAAAGGGCGAAAGCCTTGATAATGCAGTTCTCTATGCAAAGAATTATATATCAGGAGCTCTTGGAGCTATGCTTGATCTGGGTAAGGGCAGCGGCCCTATGAATCACGCATTTAAGATAGATGCAGATTATAGGGAGGTGCAGTAATGGATAATCAGGAAAAAGAAGTTAAGAAGACCTCGGTCCTCAGTAATAGCCTTATCTGGTTTGGAGCAGGAGTATCTATTGCGGAGATACTTACAGGTACCTATCTTGCTTCACTTGGATTTGCTAAGGGTATGGCAGCAATAGTTTTGGGACATATAATTGGTGGTCTCATGATGTTTGCGGCAGGTATGATTGGTGGAAAAACTGGCAAAAGTGCCATGGAAACCGTAAAGATGAGCTTCGGTGAGTATGGTGGAAAATTCTTCTCACTATTAAATGTCCTACAGCTTGTAGGTTGGACAGCTATAATGATATACGATGGTTCCCTTGCAGCAGATGGCATTTTCTCGACGGGCGCTTGGATATGGGCAATAGTAATAGGCGTGCTCATAATCCTTTGGATACTTGTTGGTATTACAAATCTAGGCAAGATAAATACAGTTGCGATGGCAGCATTATTTATTCTGAGTTTAATACTTTTTAAGGTTATCTTCTTTGGAAAAGGTTCAGCTAATGCGGTGCCTAGTGACGGTCTCACCTTTGGTGCGGCAGTTGAGCTGAGTGTAGCTATGCCTCTTTCATGGCTACCACTGATCAGTGATTACACAAGAGAAGCAGAGAAGCCTGCCAAGGCAACGGCTGCTTCTGTAGTTGTATACAATCTGGTGAGTATTTTCATGTATCTCATAGGTATGGGAGCGGTTATCTATACAGGAGAGTATGATATAGCATCAATCATGGTTAAGGCAGGACTTGGAATAGCAGGTCTACTTATAATCATTTTCTCAACCGTTACGACTACATTTCTCGATGCTTACTCAGCAGGTGTTTCCAGCGTATCCATTTGGAAAAAGATAAATGAGAAATGGGCAGCAATAATAGTGACTGTTATAGGAACAGTTGCTGCATGCTTATTCCCAATGGATGATATAACTGATTTCTTATATCTCATAGGTTCTGTATTTGCACCTATGATAGCTATTCAGATTGCGGACTTTTTTATTCTCAAGGCAGATTCAAAGGAGGATAAGAAGCTGGGAATAGCTAACATAATCATATGGGTTATTGGTTTTATCCTTTATAGACTTCTAATGAGAGTAGATATCATTGTAGGAAATACTCTTCCAGATATGATAATAACTGTTATCCTTTGTGTAGTGACAAGGGGTGTTCACAAACGTTTTACAAAGTAACGGCCAAAAAGGTACGATTTTTGAAAAAAAAGAATAATTAACTAACTTTTATCAAAAGTCTTAAAAAGACGATTAGGTTGAAAAGGAAAAATGATTAATATGTTCAATTTTCAGATGAGCAGGGAAGAGGTAGAGAAGCTTCTTGAACTGCAGGTTCAGACAGGAAATATGAGCGAGCAGTTGAAGGAAGAAAAGCTTCGCGAATTCGACATGCTGATGCAGCAAAGAAAGGGTGGCGTTAAATATCCTAGAATAAAACCTCAGGAGGGATATCTGAATACTCCGGAAATGATTGGTACACTTGTTATTGCGATACTAATAGTAGTTGCAGCAAAGAAGGGTAGTGCGGCATTTGTAGGATTATTAATGGGAATTCTATTTACATATATAGGTATAAAGATTATTTTCAAGGATAGAAAAGAAGGAAAGCGCATACAGTTTATTCCGATAGTTGCCGCGATTGTTGGGGTTTTAATGATGGGCTATGGCTTCTTTAAAATCTTCGGAAGTGATGGTGCACAGTCGGAGTTTGATAGAATCGGAAATGCCATTTTGCCATTTATTATAATAGCAGTTGGATTTGCTCTTATTATTGGATATGCAGTTAGTGTTAATTCATTGAAAAAAAGATATACTATCCCGGTTCAGGCAACCTGTATACAGCTAGTCATTCCAAGAAATGGAGCAAGATCACCTCGAATGAGAGCTCCGATGTATGAGTATTGGTATAACGGAGAGAAGAGAAGAACTGTCAAGAATGTTTTCTCAAATCGAGGTAACCCAGCAGTAAACGAAGTAAGAGAGATATACGTATCCGCTAATGACGATGGCGGCTACTATGACCCAGTTGGATCAAAGACCCAGTTTATCTTCACAATCCTGATAGGTCTTATCTTTATTGTTATTGGTGGTATAGTAGTGTATCTTTCCTATTTTAGATAAGATAATGAGTAAATAAGAACCGTCCCCATATACTCATTTTATAAGCTCTTCGAGGGTCTGGTACAGGCGTTCTGGTTCTACAGGCTTTGAAAGGTGTGCATTCATGCCGGCCTGGAGCGAACGCTGTACATCCTCGTCAAAGGCATTTGCAGTAAGTGCAATGATTGGAATCTGCTTAGCATCCTCACGGTCTAGATCTCTTATTCGTTTAGTTGCCTCGAGACCGTCCATTTCTGGCATTCTCATATCCATGAGTATGGCATCATAATAACCGGACTCGCTCTCCGAAAACTTTTCTAAAGCGATTCGACCATTCTCGGCAAGCTCAACCTTCATATCTCTCATCTCGAGAACCATAGTCATTATTTCAGCATTTACCTGCATATCCTCGGCAAGCAGAATTCTGCGTCCTGCCAGATCTGCTTTTTCTTCTTCGAATTCGTCATTACTCTTTCTTTTAATGGCTGACTTATACTCATCCAGTACTGCGTTTGCGAAAACAGGCTTTGAGATAAAACTGTCAACGCCGGCCTGCAGTGCTTCTTCATGAACATCATCCCATTTATAAGCGGTTAGGATAATAATAGCGGATTCATTTCCGACAATCTCTCGAATCTTTCTTGTGGTTTCGACACCGTCCATTTTAGGCATCTTCCAGTCGACAAGAATTAGATTATAAGGCGTCCTTCTGGCATGACGGAGTTTAACCATTTCAATAGCTTCCTCGCCAGAGAGAGTAGTCTCGGCTGAGATTCCGGTTTTCTCGAGAGCAAGCCTTGCATGCTCGCATGCAACCTCGTCATCATCAATAATGAGTACGCTCATTTGATCAGGCTGCAACTCTATATCGGTATATTTATTAGCTTCCATCTCGCAGTCGGTAAGAGTGACGATAATTCTAAAGGAGGTACCTTTCCCTTTTTCAGTTTCTACTTCAATCTGACCATTCATCATATCGACGATTCGTTTAGTTATGGCCATTCCGAGACCGGAGCTGCCATACTTACTTGTGTTTGATTCATCCTCCTGAGCAAATGTGTCGAAGAGATGAGGGATGAAATCTTCGCTCATTCCTATACCGGTGTCTTTTATTTCAAAACAAAGTGTTGATTTGCCGTCATAAGCCGCCGAACGATCTACAATCAAACTAACGCTTCCCTCGTCGGTGAATTTAACTGCATTTCCGAGAACATTAATGAGGACCTGACGAAGTCTTAGTTCATCACCGATATAGCATTCGTTTATATCGTCGCTGACATGGCAAATGTAGTCGATTCCCTTGTCCTGGCATTGCACGCTGAATATGGTGTTGAGCGATTCAAGCAGCTTAGGGAAGGAGAACTCTTCATTCTTGATTCCCATTGTGCCGGATTCAATTCGTGACATATCGAGAATGTCATTAATCAGACCCAGCAGGTGGTCTGCTGAGTTGCCAATTTTAATGAGATATTCCCTAGTTTTATCGGATATATCCGGATCATTCAGAGCTATATTGTCCAGACCAATGATAGTATTCATAGGTGTTCTAATCTCATGACTCATATTAGATAGAAATGCCGTCTTAGCCTTGTTGGCTTGACCTGCTACAGCGAGAGCATCGCTAAGGGCCTCGTTTTTTGCCATCTCGTCACGCATTTCCTTATCGATATTTGTGAAGCCTACTCCTATGGCGTGAATCATGTGGTCTGTACGATTTTCAATTAGTCTAACGCCTGCCATACGAAGCATTTCATAGAATTCTTTTCCGTCGCGACGAACCAGATATCTATAGGATATGAGACGGCTCTCCTCCAGATTCTTTTTGATGTTTTCTATTTTTATAAAATCCTTGAATCCGTCTCTATATTCTTCGGCAACATAGCTTTCTGCATAGTAGTTAAATCTTTCGGTGAAGCAGAAATGTTCTCCTTCCAGAGAACTGTCATTATCATTTGAATCCTTGCGATAACATACGGCGTCATCCTCATCCAGGTTTGCGTAGTATACACTTCTATAGTCAGAGGCCATAGCAGTGATAAGGCTGTCCTGCTGAGTTCGCCTTCTTTCCTCTTCAAGTAGCTTCTCTTGAAGGTCAATCTTTTCCTGCATTTCCTGCTGACGAGTTCTATTTTCTGTTTCTGCAGCTTCTTTTTCTATCAACATCTTCGAGGTCTTCTGCATTTGATGCATTATTAAGAAAAATAGAGAGATCAGAAATAGCGTGGTTAAAATGGTTTGTACAATACTTCGTATAACGACGCCTTTGTTTATTGAGCTTATTTCGTCGTTGATTACACTTTCTCTTACGAGATATGTTAGATTCCAGTCTGTTCCCTGGATAGGGACATAGCTAAGAGTTTCCCTGATACCATTATAGGTAAATGAAACTACGCCGCGCTCACCTTTTTCGAACTGTTCCTTGAAAGCTTCGTAGGAATAGCCATCTTCATAATCGGCAGTTTTCATTGCATCCAAAAGATTATCCTCAACAGCAAGACCTCCAAGGATTGTGTCAGTAAGTGCGACTCCGTCATGAGTATATATGTTACAGAAGGTTGTTCCATTCTTAGAGGCCTCCATGGACACACCGGAAAGAAGCTCGTCCATGTCTTTCTCCATGAAACAAACCTTAAGAGTATCACCGTTAAATGGGATATTAACCGGATAAGCTAGAACTACCTTTTTATCGGTGCTTTTTAGATTGAGTATAGATATTTCAGGATTATCTATAATCTTATAATCAAAAGAATAGTCGCTTATATTCTCCTGCGGACCGAGAGCGGTATATATAAGTCCATTTGTATCAACGAAGGCAAACTTTTCAAGCTTATAGAGCTTCTTCATTCTTGCCTGATAATCCTGTAAATGCTCTACATCGCTTTTATCTTCAGCGGTCATCAGATCGATGGCAACCCGCATATCATCAAACATGCTTTTCAGATTGTTTTCTACAACCTGCTCACGTCTTCCGGATAGCTCATCCAGGTACAGGAGACTTACCTTTCTGGCGGCCTTTTCAGTATCCTTTGAAGCTTTCCAGCTAAGATAAATAGACCCTAGAAGTATAAAAAGAAAAGTCAGTAGTCCAATGATAATATATAAAGGTTTTATATTATTTATTCGCTTATTTTTCATGATGCAAATCCCCCGATTCTGTAAATACATTATATTTCTTAATATAACATATTGGAGAATGTATTTACATCTTTATTGTTATAAAACGGCTATTATGGTATATTTATAGATGGTTATTTCTATTAGGGGTGGTAGAAAAAAGGAGAATGGTGTATGAATAGTTTTAAGGGGTTAAATGGTCTGAAAAGACATGTTCTTGTCGTTGATGATGAAATGATCAACAGAGAGATACTAACTAATATTCTAAGTTCTGAATATGAAGTTCATGCTGCGGAAAATGGTCAGGCGGCACTGGACATTCTTAAAGCTGGAGATTGCAGCTTTTCCTTGATCCTTGTGGATCTTCTAATGCCAGTTATGGATGGTTTTGAGCTTATCCAAATTCTGAAAGATGATGATTCCCTTCGTCTTATTCCAATTATTGTTATGACATCTGAAAAGGATGCGGAAGTTCGTTCTATTAAATTGGGAGCGGCGGATTTCATTACTAAGCCATATGATATGCCGGATGTTATCCTTGCGAGATGTGAAAGAATCATAGAACTTCAGGAAGATAAGAATATCATTCATGATACTGAGAGAGATACTCGCACGGGTCTATACTCCCGAGAATTTTTTATAGAATATATTAACCAGATTGAGAAGTATAAGGCGAATCGTAAGGTTGATATACTGAATATCAATATAGATCATTTTCATTTAATCAATGAGCTCTACGGAAGAAAAGAGGGCGATAAAACTCTTGTATGTATTGGTCAAACTCTGCTGGATATATTTAGTGATCATTCTGGAATATGTTGTCGTTCTGAAGCGGATAATTTCATCATTTATTGCTCCAATGAAACTGATAATAAAGGTGTTCTGGAAAAGGTTGCAAAGGAGCTGGCGAATGCTTCTGAGGCTAATAATATCAGACTTCGTATGGGAGTTTACTCGGATGTGGACAAGTCACTGATGGTAGAAAACTGGCTCGATAGAGCTAAGACGGCTTGTGACATGATAAGGGGCGACTATAGTAAAGATATAGAATATTATAGTAACGATCTCTATGAACAGGCAAAATATCAGGAGAAGCTAATAAATGATATAGATGACGCAATAAGTAATAAGGACCTCAAGGTTTTCTTCCAGCCAAAGTATGATATTACCGGAGAAAAGCCTACACTAAGGAGCGCAGAGGCTCTTATTAGGTGGATACATCCGGAGCTTGGCATGATAAGCCCTGGTGATTTCATTCCTCTTTTTGAGAGTAATGGACTTATTCAAAGACTGGATTACTATGTGTGGGAAGAGGCAGCGAAGCAGGTCGGTAGTTGGAAGAAGGAATACGGAGTGTCTGTCCCTGTTTCGGTAAATGTATCTCGAATGGACATTTACTTCCCAGGTCTTAGGGATAACTTTATGAGGTTATTAAAAGAAAATGACCTCGAGCCAAATGAACTGATGCTTGAAATAACTGAGTCTGCATATTCTGAAAATGCAGAAGAATTGATTAAAGTTGTCGAGAACCTTAGAGAATATGGTTTCATGATTGAGATGGACGACTTCGGAACCGGGTATTCATCACTGAATATGATCACATCTATTCCAATCGATGCACTTAAGCTGGATATGAAATTTGTTCGCAATATGGAAAAGGATAAGAAGAGTATGAAGCTGGTAGAGCTTGTGCTTGAAATTGCTGAGTTCCTTCAGGTTCCTGTTATCGCTGAAGGAGTTGAGACGGAGAAACAGCTAAGGCTTCTTAAGGAAAGAAACTGTGATATCATTCAGGGATACTATTTCTCGAAACCGGTACCGGCAGAAGAATTTACAAAATTTTTTAAAGAACAAGAGGTATAAAATGCTAACAATCGATACGCTAAAGGAATATGGTGCAAATGTTGAAGAGGGACTTGGAAGATGTATGGGTAAGGAAGAGCTTTACCTTAGGTTGATTTCCACAATACCTTCAGAGAAAAGCTTTGACTTACTGAAGGATGGTATAGAAGCCGGAGATCTGGGAGCTGCCTTTGAAGCGGCACATGCACTTAAAGGAATAACAGGCAACCTTTCCTTAACTCCACTCTATGATCCAATAGTTGAAATAACTGAGCTGCTAAGGGCTAGAAAGGAAATGGATTATACAGAACTCCTTTCAACCATACTAGATAGGAAAGAACAACTTGGTAATCTCTAAGGGAGTAAAGAGTGAGTAAAACAGAACCGTCCCTATATACTCACTCCAGAAAAAATGTGGAAAGGATTTGGGAGAATGATTAAAGATCTGATCATACAAAACTGGGCAAATGTTATGGTTCTTCTTGCTTTTGCTGTTTTGCTCAAGACAACAGTCTTTCTTGATAAAACAACAATACTTCGTTTGTATGCCCTTATCCTGGGACTCTTTATTTTTTCTCAAATCGTTTTTGTGGAGTTTGCTCTAGCTGATATGAATATAATGACAGAAATGCGACTCACGCTTATGGCCCTTCGGGATAGCGCGACTCCTCTTATCATTGCATTTGTCATATTTACACTTGCAAAAAATGCTAAGAGGACAATATTTATTCCGGCCTTTATACTTCTCGCAATCGATCTAATTTCCATATTTACCGGGGTGGTATTTAGTTTGGAGGAGGATGGAACTCTTGATAGAGGACCTTTGGGCTATCTTCCTTACATAATGGTAGTAGCGTATTCAGTATTTCTTGTCTATATGCTGGTTAAGAGAAGTAATAAACGTCCTGCTGAAATCTTTCCAATTGTATTCTTATGTTTTTCTTTCGCATCGGGACTAATTCTTCCGTTTGTACTTGGAAGGGATTATTCACACATATTCTGTGTAACTATAACTATAGCTCTGTTTGTATACTACGTATTCTCAATCCTTCAGCTGACAGAAAAGGATGCGCTCACAGGCCTTCTGAATCGACAGTCCTTTTATGCTGCTGTTACAAATGAAATAAGTGATATAAATGCTATTGTAACGATTGACATGAATGGACTAAAAGAGATAAATGATAAGGAAGGGCATGCTGCAGGAGATACGGCACTTGCAACACTTGCTTACTGTTTTATGCAGGCGACTACGTCTAAGGATTCGGTTTATAGACTAGGTGGAGATGAGTTCCTTATAGTTTGTAAACACGTATCTGAGGAAGAAGTAAAACAGCTGGTTGAAAATATTCGCGGCAAGGTTTCCGAAACAAAGTATACCTGTGCTATAGGATATAGCTTCTGTTCAGAGGAAATAAAAAATATAGACGAAATTATGAAGAAGTCAGATGAAATGATGTATAAGGATAAATTAGAATACTATTCACAACCTGGTCATACAAAATATCGTGGATAAAAAAAGTGAGTAAATGGGGACGGTTCTCATTTACTCACATTTTTATATTAAGGTTTATATACTTCTCCGCCATATTTCTTAGGAAGAACAATTCTTAAATAGCCCCAAAAGCTTGTTTTGCTCTCGTTTATAGATTTTAAATCGCTCTTCTCTTTATTACATATAATATAATACTGAATATCTACTTCTTCTCCATTATAAACCAATCTGTTGGATTTAGCGGTTGTGTCCTTGATAATCATATTCACATTCGTAGCATTTTCATAGGTCCATTGACCATCATAATAATAGTATGGTCTGGAATCCTTTTCTGCAACATAAACTGCATATAGAATAGTGTATTGCTGGTGCTTTGTTGAGTTTGAACCTTCTTTACTATTTCCGGCAGCAACAAGGAATATGTAAGGATCATCATCTACATAATTATGTACTTGCTGTTCTATATAGGTTCCTTTGCAGTTAATATCTCTATAATTATTATCCTCTGAATAAACTTTGCAATTGGCTGGTAGTCCTAAAACGTTATTATTTTTTACGGGCATATCTTTTCCATAAGCCTCAGTGAATACGGCCTGAGCAGCTGTCATGGCAGCCTTTGCTTTTTCGATATCTTTCTGGCTATTTGCTTTATCTATCCAGCCAAGGAGGGCAGGTACAAGTATGGCAGCAAGTATCGCAAGTATAACTAAAACAACGATAAGCTCTACCAATGTAAATCCACGATTCTTTTTCATATCTACACACTCCTTTCTTTAATTTTATTAATACTATGATATTAGAATATTACTATTAATGTCAATAATTTAACAGAATCTACACATATCCCCTTCAAAGAATATGATTGGAAAATGTTAAATCAGTTAAGAATTTGATAAGAATTTAATAATTCTTCGGTAAAGATGATTAGGAAGAAACCATATATACTACAACCATAAGATGAAAAA
>DFEN01000082.1 GCA_002368685.1 Lachnospiraceae bacterium UBA3801 | reverse complement strand
GCAGCGGATCTGCTTCATGATTTCTCTGCAGATGTATCAGCAGCCGCTAAGCTGGGACTTAGAATGACTATGACGATTATTCCAATCATAGGTCTTTTCATAGCCATAATTGTATTTAAGAAAAAGTTCATCTTAACGGAAGACAAGATGAAGGAGATTACAGAAGAACTGAAAGTACGCGATGCCAGTTCTACGGCGTTAAATGAAGTAAGTGAATAGGCGGAGTAGAATAGGAGAGCATTTAAAAAGGACTTACAAATGATAATAGATGGAAAGAGTTATTTCGTATTAAATACAGATAATACTTCATATATTTTTAGAATTACAAAGAGTGGACATCTGGAGCATTTATACTATGGATCACGTATACGTGTTGTAGATAGTCTGGATGGTCTTATAGAACGTCAGGAATTTATTCCGGGAAATAATAACGCATATAGTGCAGAGTTTCCTCAACTAACACTGAACAATCTTCTTTTGGAGGCATCCTTTGAAGGAAGAGGGGACAATCGAGAGGCCTTTGCGGTGGTTGAGAATTCTGATGGGAGCAGAACCTCAGATTTTCTGTTTGAGGCCTCTGAGATTGATGATGTAAAGGAGGAGCTAAGTACTATGCCTTCCTCCTATGGACTAAAGGGAGAGCGTAGTCACCTGCAGATATCCCTCATTGATAAAGCAAATGAACTGAGGCTCTTCCTGGATTATTATGTCTATGAGGAAGAAAATGTAATAACTAGAACAGCACGTCTTGTTAATTATGGCAAGAAGGCTGTATTTATACATCAGCTTATGTCTGCTCAGCTGGGAATCAATGGCGGCGATTATGTTATGTCAACCTTTAACGGAGCGTGGGCCAGGGAGATGGGGCGTAAGGATGTGACTATAAAGGCCGGCAAGCATATCAATTCAAGCTATACAGGTACTTCTTCCAGTAATGCCAATCCGTTATTCATGCTTTCAAGGGAGACAACTACCGAAGACTATGGAATAGCATTTGGATTTAATCTTATATATAGCGGTAATCATGCAGAGATAGTAGAGGTAAATGAATTTGATAAGACCAGAGTCCTATGGGGAATAAATCCTAGAGGCTTTAAGTGGCGCCTAGAGAGTGGAGAGGAGTTCGAAACTCCAGAGGCTATAATGACATTTTCCTTTGCTGGTTTTAATGGACTGAGCACGAATTTCCACCGCTTTATTCGAGAACATGTTACGAGAGGTGAATGGAGTAAGAAGGAACGTCCTGTTCTTCTTAATAGCTGGGAGGCGGCTTACTTTGATATAAATGAGAGAAAGCTTCTTAAACTTGCAAAGGCAGCTAAGGAGGTTGGAATAGAACTCTTTGTTATGGATGATGGCTGGTTTGGCGAGAGAAATGATGACACATCTTCGCTTGGAGACTGGTACCCTAACAAGAAGAAGCTGCCAGGAGGACTTAAAGGATTAGCGGATAAGATTAATAAGCTGGGATTATCCTTTGGTCTTTGGGTTGAGCCAGAGATGGTAAGTGTTAATTCCAATCTATATAGAGAGCATCCGGATTGGGCTATTCAGAATCCCCTGAAGGAGCACAGTGAGGGACGTAATCAGAGAATACTTGATCTCGCAAATCCAGCAGTTCAGGACTACATCATAGAGGCTATGTCCAAGGTGTTCTCCTCTGCAAATATAGAATATGTAAAATGGGATATGAACCGAACTCTGACAGACATTTATTCAAGTTATCTGGCAGGGCTTTCGGATACATATAATTATCAAGGAGAGCTTACTCATAGGTATATAATTGGTTTATATAGATGTATGAAGGTTCTCACAGAGAGATTTCCACATATCCTCTTTGAAGGATGTGCTGCGGGTGGTAATAGATTCGACCTCGGAATTCTCAGCTACTTCCCTCAGATATGGGGAAGCGATGATACTGACGCTATAATGCGTACAGATATTCAGAGTGGATATAGCTACGGATATCCTCAGAGCTGCTGGAGCGCTCATGTGTCTGGGGTTCCTAATCATCAGACGCTTAGAATAACTCCTCTTGAGACAAGATTCGGAGTTGCGGCCTTTGGCAGTATGGGTTATGAATGTAACTTATGTGATATGAGTAGGGACGATCTGGCGGAAGTTAAGAGACAGGTTGAGGTATATAAGAAATTCCGCAAGGTATTCCAATATGGTCAAATGTATAGAGGAAGAACCTTTAGGAATTCATATGGAAATGAAAATGTCACTGAATGGACGGTGGTTTCCCCAGATAAGGAGAAGGCTGTAGGACTTATAGTTCAGAGACTTGCGAATCCAAATATGTCCTATGAATATTTCAGACCACGTGGACTCGACCGTGACAAGTATTATCATTTCTATAATAGAGAGATAAAGGTAAATATCAAAGAATTTGGTGATTTGGTGAACACGGTTTCACCGGTACATATAAAGCCTGGTTCAGTAACGCAGGACATACTATCTAAGGTATATAAGCTCGGAGGAGATTATGATAGCCTAAATATGTTCGGAAGTGCTATAATGGGAGCCGGTGTTAAACTTCTTCCGGCTTATGCAGGTACAGGCTTTAATGATAAAACACGTGTTTTTGCTGACTTTGCTGCAAGAGTTTATTATATGGAGGCAATAGATATATCATGAAGGTAGATAGCAAGCAGTATTCTAGAATACCTGAAGATTTATTAAATAAAATAATTGAAAGAGGCTACAAAAAGGTAACTCCTGAGGATCAAAAGGTTTTTGATAAGTATTATGACGAGATGAATAACCATTGGAGTTCCTCTACATGTTTTGTGAATCTATATGCATGGCATGATACCTTTCCGACCTACTACAAGATATTCGAAGATCTGATTATAGCAGTTAATTATGATAGTACTGAAGGATATATATCTGCGATACCTTTTATAGGTCATTATACTGAGGAAGAGATAATAGACGCGATGAAGGTTCTGGAGGAGGATTTTGAATTCTTTGGAGCGGAGCTGATGATCTATGACGTCTCTAGATGGATGCTTCCATACTACGAAGCTACAGGAATCCATTTCAAGGTAACTGATAATAGAGAAGAGATGGATTATGTCTTCACACCAGAAGATTTCGAGGCTGGAATGGATTCGCAGGATGACAGATATAGATATAGATATTTCATGCGCCGAAATGAATATGAGGTAGTTGAACTGACTCCTGAGCTAGCAGACGAATGCGAAGAAATGATGGAGAATCTATGGTGCGAGTTTACTGACTGCAATATGTGTCACTATGGATGCCTCAAGAATGTTATTGATATAATCGTGAAAAATATAGATACTCTTAATGTTGAGGGTATACTCGTAAGAGTTGATGGAAAGGCAGTTGGCCTTTCTATAGTAAGCGTTAGAAATGGCCTCGGTGTTTATCAGTATAAGAATGCGAACAATCATATTAAGGGCATAAATGAATTTTTACTTAGAGAAAGCTTTGATAGATATATGTCAGATGTGACAGAGATAAATTATACAGAGGATATGGGCGTAGAAAGCCTGAGAAGATATAAGGAACATATGGCTCCACATTATTCCTTAGAGTCAAAACTAATTCTAGAAGTTTAAGAGGTTAGCTATGGGCAGCAAAAGGATAAAAAACATTAATGATTTTAAGAGTATCAAGGAGATAAATAGCAAGCTATTAACTCCCCAAGGAGTATTAAAAATACTGTGGGGAGTTGTTTTTGTTGTTAGTTGCATTCTCCTTTACTACTTACAGTCATGGTTTTTGGTGAATCCATTTAAGGAAGTCCAGTTCGAGGATGTTGTTGATGCGACACGTCTAGAGAATGGGGATCTGATAGTTGTAGCGGATTCTGGAGATTCAATATATAAGGTTCTTAGTGACGGGGAGATAGAGTGGATATTAGATGGAGCGGATGTGGGCTTTGAAGGCGTCAGCAAGGTAACTGTTGGCGGAGATGGAGGTATCTATATCTACGAGGTAGAATACGATAATGGAATTCGTATAAATAAAGAAAAAATTGTAAAGATATCTGAAGATGGTGAGCAACTGAAGGAAATATATACGAAGGACAACCCTCACAATACTATGCGCCAGCATGTGGTAGGATTTGAGCCAACTGAGGACGGAATTCTATATATGATAAATGAACCCTCAGGTGTTGGAGTTTACAAGAATGGTAATGAGAGAAATAGTCTCTACAGGATAGAGAACTCTGATGAAAATATCCTCTATACTGCTCTTGATCAGGAGACGGGAACTCTGTTCTATGACACCTATTCAGGTCAGGTTTATAAATATATCGATGGTGAGAACGATGAGCTTATCTTTACATCTGATATGGAAGATGGAAGTGTGCCACAGAATATATGCTACGAAAATGGTTTTCTCTACATAGCTGATATTGGTAGAAGAATGATAATCAAGCAAGAAATTAATACTGGATATAAGTCATATCTTAAATCTTCAGAGGATATTGAAGAAAGAGAAATGGACGCTATTGTAAATGCAGATATGGGTGGTATCTGTTCCGTTTCTGAGAGTGGAATAAGTCTATGGGATGGCGATAACTGTGAATTTGTAGATTCTGCTAAGTACGGAAATCGTTTATTCATAGAAGGCTTTTTATATAATTTGGCAGGTTTGTTTGTAGTTACGACATTTATAATTTTGCTTGCAAAGGGACTTCACTTTGTATTTACTCAGCAGAATCAGTCTATAAGACTTATAGTCGGAATAATTATTGGTGTTGTTATTCTTGGTGCTTTATTCCTCGGAAGTCTTTACCCAAGTTTTCAAGAACAATATATGGATGAGCTATACCGTAAGGAAGAACTTGCGGCCTCAATTACAATAGCTAAGCTTCCTTCTGAGTCGGTAAAAAATATCAGCAAGGTCTCTGATTTCATGGGGGAGGACTATAAGCTCATTAGAAAGTCTGCGAGGGATGTATTCTTCACAAAAGAGGGTGAAGATCTATATTGTGAGATATATAACTTCAGACCAAACGGAGAGGTCGTTATTGTATATACTCTTGAGGATATATATGCATGTTATCCAACTGGAGAAACTATTTATGACTACCAAGATATCATTGATGGGGGCGGAACTAAGAGATATCAGAGTTCAACTAGCCAGGGTGACTACCTATATATCAAGAAACCATTGATAGATGGTCATGGTAATACAATAGGTATAGTCGAAGTCGGTACTGATATGACCACGATCAACGAGAAGAATAGAGCGCTTCTCTTCAAGCTGCTCATTAACGTTATAGCCATGACAGTAGTTATTATAATGGTGGCACTTGAAATTGTTTCATATGTGGAAGGCCAGCAGAAATATAGAGAAAAAGTTGAAGCGGGCGGAAGTCCTAAGGAGCTGCCATCAGAGATATTTAGAAATGTTATATTCCTGGTATTCTTCTTTACGAATCTCACTGCGGCAATACTTCCTATTTATGCGACTAAAATTTCTAAAGAATCCAATTTCGCATTCTTCACACCTGAAATAATGGCTGCTATACCAGTCAGTGCCGAGGTATTCTCGGGAGCGGTATTCTCAGCTATAGGCAGTAGGATTATAAGAAAGCTTGGCGTTAGAAGATCAGTTATTCTGTCCTCAATAGTTTTCACAGGAAGCCTTATTCTGAGAGTTATTCCTAATATTTGGGTGCTATCTCTAAGTTCTCTTCTTCTTGGAATGGGATGGGGAGTAGAACTCCTGCTTGTAAATGTTTTCATAGCCTCACTTCCAGAAGAAGAAAAGGATAGAGGATATGCTTTAGAAAATATTGCATCTCTT
>DFEN01000081.1 GCA_002368685.1 Lachnospiraceae bacterium UBA3801 | reverse complement strand
TTCCAAGTGACTCATCCATAGCCTTTACCATAGCAGCAACTGTCTTAAATCCAGTCATATACTTACCGGCACCCTCAGATACTCCAAGTATAACAGGTGTCTTAAGCTCCTCACACTCAAGCAGAATTGACTTTGTCCACTCAAGATTGTTGATGTTGAACTGTGCTACTGCATATCCACCAGCAACAGCCTTCTCAAGCATTTCTTTTGCTGAAACTAACATTTTGTTACCTCCGTTTATTTTATTATACTGACACACCGAAGCACGTCATTATTAATCGCGACATCCATTATAACCCAAACCAGTTGGCAAAACAACTACAAATGTTAGAATAATCTAACCATTTATTTGGTTATTTTCTCTTACCCATCAGTCTGAGAAGTCTGATAAACAGGTTGATGAAATCTAGATATAGTTCCATAGCTCCGTACATTCCGAGTACTCCAGCGGATAGTCCGGTGTTCATTCTGGACATCTTAGTTATCTTATTTACATCATATGCTGTATAAGCCATGAATACTACGATTCCGATAATTGTTATAACATAGTCTGCCATAGTTGAACCCACGAAGAAATTGATAAGAGATCCAACAATTATTCCTATCAGACCTGCAAAAAGAATTGGTCCCCATCCCGTCAGATCCTTCTTGGTAATCGCACCGTACATCGACATTATTCCAAATATAAGTGATGTAATAAAGAATACTTGGCATATAGAGGAAATCGTGAATGCAAGGAATATAACAGAAAATGTCAGACCATTAACTATTGCAAAGCCCGCAAACAAGAATGCCGATAACCAGAAATTGTCCCTCTGCATAGCAGTTGTACAAGCAATCACGAGACCAAACTCTAGCACAAGTATTACGATCAATGAAACTCTAAAGGTTTCTCGAGCAAACATAACATTAAAAATTGATGAAGAAGCCACAATAAGAGCTGTAATACCTGTTATCAGAAGTGCGATAAACATATATAAATATGCATTTACAAGCACTTCATTTATAAGCGCTGCACTGACTACTCCAGCTGCTCCATTTCTTGTTCCATATCCATATCCTCTATGATAATGATGGCGGTGATGATAACTATTATGATGACTTCTACTATAACTACTATCCTCACTACCAAAGCCCGTGGAACCACCTGCGTTTGAAATGCTATCCATCATACCGCCTACTCCCGCAGCTATACCAGCCGTTTTCATAAGCGGATTCATCATATCTACACCAGCATCACCCACCGGTTCGTCATAGAAACCATCTCCCAGGTCTGTTCTTCCATAACCATACTGCTGATATGGATTCACAGGCTGATCTGTGCTGTACTGGTTATATGGATTCTGACTAAAGGAATTATCCCCGTAATAGTTAGGATCGCCATAAGAGGTATTATCAAAGGTACCCGAGCTTTCAGCCGACTCATAATATGAGAAGCCATCATCAGGACTTGAACCGCCATTATAGCTGTCATTATTACCACCGGAACTATTTCCACCAAAATTATCATTTCCACCATATCCAGAATTATACGGATTATTCTTTAAATGCATCTTTTCCTCCTTGTATTTCTACTTAAAACCATCTACAACCTAGAAGCCTTCAACTCTTCTCTGTCTTCTAACCTCCAGCCTCTTTTTCGCGCCTTCCCACTCTGCCTTCTCGGCTTCAGTCTCAGGCGTAAGACCATATTTCAGAGGAACCGGTTTTCCTTTCTCATCCACCTGTACCTCTGTAAAATAAGCTCTATTTATAACTCTTCTCTGACCACTCTCTCTTTCTTCTATGTAGACATCAACTCTAACCTCCATAGAAGTACGGCCAACATATGTCAGCTTAGCTCTGATAACTATTATATCATTGAGAAAGCAGCCTGCCTTGAACTGCAGATTATCGACTGCGGCTGTAGTAACATATCCACCGCAATGTCTGGTAGCAGCTATTCCTGCAACCTCATCCATCCAGCTCATCAGCCTTCCTCCGAAGAGTCGGTCATTACCATTTATATCTTCGTATTGTATGCATTTCATCCACTCAGTACGTGAATCCTCAACTGTTTTGTAGCTCTCGTATGCCATTTATATACCTCTTATCCTAATCTTTTGAAATGTCATGCCAGAACTTATTACAGCTCCGTACTGTCCAAATCTATCGTAAATGGTCCTTCGTTCACCAGACTGCATTTCATATCTGCACCAAAGATTCCTGTCTCAACCTTGACGCCTTCCATATCTGCTGTCAGTCTCTTGCACTCCGAAACTATGTAATCATATATTTCCTCTGCATGCTCGGGAGAACCTGCATCTATAAAGGAAGGTCTGTTGCCCTTCTTGCAATTCGCATACAGAGTAAACTGCGAAACTAGAAGCAAGGAGCCGCCCACACTTGCCATATCAAGATTCGTCTTGCCCTCTGAGTCAGAGAATATTCTCATCTTCAGAAGCTTTTCTATCATCTTGTCAGCTACCTCTTTGGTATCGGACTCATTCACACCGATAAGCACGAAGAAGCCCTTGCCTATCTCTCCGGTCAGCTTTCCGTCTACCTCAACCTTTGCCTCACTAACACGCTGCACAACAAATTTCATTTTTATTCTCCGTACATTTCGATAACATCTGCAACCTGATCCTGAATATTCAGGAATGCATCAACTATATCAGGATCGAAATGTGTTCCTTTTTCTTCTATTATTATTTTAATAGCCTTATCTACCGGCATGCCATCCTTGTAGGGCCTCTTGGATACAAGTGCATCGAACACATCCGCAACTGCCATTATTCTGGCAGCAAGTGGTATGTCATTTCCCGTTAAGCCTGCGGGATATCCTCTATTACTATCACCGTACCACTCATGATGATAATAAGCTATATCCTTAGCCATATCCATATATTCATTATTACCAAGATTCTCTGTGGCCGAACGAAGCATATCCATTCCTATACCAGGATGAGTCTTAATGTCATCAAACTCCTGAGGTGTGAGCCTCTCCGTCTTATTAAGTATAGCATCTGATATATGAATCTTTCCTATATCATGCAGAGGCGCCGCAATTGACAGAGTCTCTATATATTCATCCGTAAGTACATCGGTGAACTTACCTTCACGTCTCAGCTCCTCAGCTATGAGCCTGCAATACTCTGCAGTTCTCTTAACATGATGACCTGTAACCTTATCGCGACTCTCAACTATATCTGCAAGGGTAGTGATGATATTCACATGAAGGGCTGCTATTGTATCCGCCTGTTCATTTGTTTTATCTATATAATCATCAACGTCTTTAACAGTTTTAGACATAGCGACATATAGTTCTTCTATTTCATTTCCTGTTCGAATATCCAGAGCCTTGATCTTGTCATAAGACTTATCTCTTCCGCTGTCTATATCATAAGCATAATGGCGCATTTCTTTTGCCATTGTATGCAGCGGTCTGACTAAAGTATGATCTGCAATAACCATGGCAAATGACACTATACAAAGCAGCAGTCCCAGGACTACAGAAAGCAGCTTGCCACTATAAAGCAGAGACTCTGTTCTAAGTGACACCACATCATAGGTCGCGTTCTCAAGACCTGCAACACGAGCTTCCATATAGGTCTTATAGGAAATAAAAAATGACACTACCGCTATCAGAAGACCCGCCCAGAATAGACCAATGGCTATCTGGAACCTGAGAGAATTTCTATGTCCCGTTTCCTTTTGAATATTTTTTCTGAGCTCGTTACCGGTTATTCTTCCGAATTCAACTCTCGTTCTTGCAGGAACAAGCTTCACAAGGAAAAATGTAACAATAAGTGATATCAGTTTATCCGGCAGCTCCACGCAGAAGTCACCTAATATCTGAGAAAGAATTATCGGCATTCCCATATCATTGAACATCTTAACAGCCGGCGAAGCAACATTTTCTCCCACCTGAAACTCAAAAAGCATATAGGTTAGGAAAGAGCATGGAATACTCAGAAGCAGGAAAAGGGGAATAAGTGTAAGCACCTTGTAAAGCTTATCGAAATATCCATTTTCCGCAGCCACTCCAACGATAAGTGCAATGAGTACATTTATTATTCCATAATAAAATGTAGTCGAGTCAGATAAGCCACCAATCACATTTGATATGAAGCCCACCACCATACCTGGGAAGAATCCGCCAATCACCGTTGAAAACATGGTTCCTATTGAATCCAGATAAAGTGACAGTCCTAACAAACTGCTAATAGCAGATATTCCTCTATTCAGAACAATACCTACTATTATCAGAACCACTACGTATATTATATTTTTAAAGGATACCTTCTTCATAGTCTTATCTAATTATTTAACCCCATTAAGTTTATCTATAATATTTGGAAGTTCAGCATCTACCTTGTCATTATCCAGCTGGCAGGTTCCGGCATTTGCATGACCACCACCACCATAGCTTAGGCACAGCTCGCCTATGTTAAAGTCTGAGCTCTTATTGATAATTGATTTACCTATCATAACTGCAGTATTCTGCTTCTTGAAGCCCCAGGCAACATGCACTGATATCTCTATCTCAGGCCACATAGCATATACCATAAATCTATTTCCTGTATATATAGTCTCCTCATTTCTGAGATCAATAACAGCAACCTTATCATGTATCTTGGTTATTTTCTGCAGCTGTGCTTTGAAGAGTTCCTGCTGCTCGAAATACATATCAACTCTTTCCTTAACATCAGGAAGCTCCAGTACCTGATTCACATTATGATCCACACAGTAATCAATAAGCTCCATCATGAGATCATAGTTTGATATACGAAAATCATGGAATCTTCCAAGTCCTGTTCTTGCATCCATAAGGAAGTTCATCAGCACCCATCCTGTAGGATTCAGTATCTCCTCCTCAGTAAAATCAGCGCTGTCCCCCTTATCTACTGCGAGCATTATTTCTTCAGATACTCTGGTGAACTTCTCCGCTCCACCATAGTAATCATATACAACTCTGGCAGCGGACTTAGCATTGCCATCGATTATATATTTACCCTTATATTCCTCAGGATCATTTCTAAGCAGCTCACTTTCATGATGATCAAAAGCGAGTCCTACTCTCTTATCATAAGGAAGGTTAGTAGTAATATCATTCTCAGATAATTCTACTTTGCCATCCTGAACATCCTTAGGATGTACGAATTTTATTTCATCAATCAGGTCCATTTCTTTGAGCAGCATTGCACAAACAAGACCATCAAAATCGCTACGTGTAACAAGTCGTTTTTTCATTAGGTACCCCTCCTATTAGAACAAAATAACACTACCCTATATAATACCTAAATTTTGACCTTCATTCAATATTTTTTCAATCAAAATAAGGATAATTCTTTATTTGGGTTTATGGACATTTTATGGTAAAATGTAATAGTCAGGATTAGGGGAGTCCTTGAAGATACATATGAAAAATTGGGGGTTATAAATAGTGAGTAGCAAAAAGACCATTGGTTTTCTAGTTGGTGGCATAATGGATGAATTTACTGAGCCTTTATGCAGGGGCGCCATCGAGGAATCTATCGGAGATGATATAAACATCATCTTCATACCTATCAAGTATATCAACAGGGAAATGAAAGACATCCCTGATCTATATGAATTTCAATATCAAACAACTATCAGTTATATCACATCTAAAAATATCGATATTCTAATTGTCGCTGCTGACAATATAGGATGCCTTACTACGAAGGAAAATCTGTACCGCTTCATGGATGACCTGAAGCTGCTGGGTATTCCTGTAGTTCTTGCCGCTTCCAAAATGAACGGTTACCCTGGAGTCACCTTCGATAACAAGTCTGCAATATATGATGGTATTACCTATCTTGTTGACGAGCTGGGGCTTAAGAATATATGTATGCTCACATCCCTTGAGCATAATGCTGACGTTGCCGAAAGGTTTGAAGCATACCAGGAAATGATGGATTATTATAAACTGAAGGTTGGACCTAATACTGTAGTAAGAACACACCTTGGATATGGTGATTGCAGGGACGACTGCGAGAAGCTGCTGGATCTTAATCCAGACGTTGAAGCCGTAATCTGTGTAAATGATGCCACAGCACTGGGACTATACCAGGTTATGGAAGATAGAGGTCTGGTTCCCGGCAAGGACATAATGATTATGGGCTTCGATAATAATATCACAGGAAGCATGGCAACACCTTCTCTTACAACCGCCGATGCAGACGCAAAGAAGCTGGGAGCTAAAACCTATACTCTTGCCAAGCGAATCCTGGACGGCTGGAATGGTGGCGAGTTAACTATCCCAACCCGCTTCATTCTCAGAGATTCCTTCGGTTCATTTATGGATAGAAAAAATGTAGATAAAAAGATTCTTGATAAGCAATATCTGGATGAATATTTTAATAGCATTTTCTATAAGTTCGAGAACAATTCAAAGCCTGAGGACTTCCGTATATTTCTGACCTATAAGGCTCTAATGAATATAATTATTGATTACGTAAATGATGAGGAATACAGTCCCGAAAGAGTTAGCTTTATCAAAACAAAGACTGACGAATTCTTTATGATGGGAGCATTGGATTATACGGATGTTGATGTACTTATATCCTATGTGGAAAGAGTAAAGGCCGCTGTTATCGCCAGGTTCGATTCCTTTGAAAGAAAATGTCAGGTTTATGAGACCTACTCTACTATTCTAAAGAAGGCTGCGCTGACGCTTAGAAGCAATACCCTGGAATATAAAATCTCTATAGAATCAAATCTCGGATCCCTCAAGAGACTCCTCGAGGAAACTCTTGATTTCAATCAGGGAGGCGATGAGAACTACATTAACATTTTAAATAACCTGAAGTCTCTGGGGGTTGAAAATGCATATCTTTATATGTATGAAAAGCCTGTCACTCACTATCATGACGATATCTTCGATATGCCGGATCACGTACTTCTGAAGGCGGCCATGACCAATGGAATGGGCACCATAGTTCCACCTTCAGCCCAGTATATAGATGTTAATCATTTATTCAACAATTCCTTCCTGCCACAGGAGCAGTTCAACATGGTTCTGATGCCTCTCTATTTCAGAGAGACAATCTACGGAAGCATATTGTTTGATCTAAATGATGCAGCATTCCAGAATGGCGACTTACTCGCCAACCAATATGCTACTGTAGCAAGAGTTATCAATCTGCTTTAGTTCTTGCCTTGTGCCAACGGAAGACTGCCACGCCTATGATTATTACATAGCCTATGATGCTCATCCATTCCGGTATCTCACCCAGGAAGAGTATTCCCCATAGAGCCGCGAAGATAACCTGCGTGTAGTCAAAAACAGAGATATCCTTTGCAGGAGCAAACTTATAGGCAGAGGTTATTCCAAACTGACCAACCGCTGCAGATACACCTGCCATAATAAGACATATGAGCTGCCATGTCTCCATATGCTGATAATTAAATAAAAGAAAGGGTGCTGATACCAGACAGGAAAACAGAGAGAAACACATGACAATAATCGGTGTTCTCTCTCCTTTTTTGCCCAGCTTACGAACGAATACATAAGCCATACCGGCTCCGAAACCACCATAGAGTCCGGAAAGCGCCGGGATAACTCTCATGCTCGCACCTGTTGGTCTTATAATAAAGAGCGCACCCACAAATGCTATTATAGTTGCTATTACATCTGTTCGATTTGGTTTCTCCTTAAGTATAGGTATAGACATTATTATAGCGAAAAAGGGTGACAGCTTATTCAGCATATTCGCATCCGACAGATCAAGTCTATCTATGGCGTAGAAGTTCGCAACAACTCCTGACGTTCCAAAGAGACACCTCATAAGAATGTCCACTCTATTCTTCTTATCTATATGAAAATCTCCGCCATTCGCAAATAGGGTTATCACCGCAATAACAAACGCGACAGCATTTCTGAAGAAGACTTTCTGCATAGTAGGAAGGCTACCCGATATACGAACAAAAAATGTCATAAAAGAAAACCCTGCTGCAGCTGCGATTATACAGAGTATTCCCTTCAAATGACTATTCATATTTTTAAAATTTTGCTTTTCCATAGTTACACATTTTAACTCTAATACCTTTCTAAAACAATCGACTAATTGCCTTAAAATAACAAAAATGATATAGTGA
>DFEN01000158.1 GCA_002368685.1 Lachnospiraceae bacterium UBA3801 | reverse complement strand
AGGAAGCTACTAATAAGGATATGGTGGTTATTGATCTTCTGGATGTTTTAGGCGACGCTGTTAAGGAAGAAGAGGTCGTTGAAGGCATGCAGGAAGAGGACGAACATGAGCATGAAGATGCTGAAGAAGAAGTGGATAGTCACGATGGCGATGCTGAGGCGGAAGATACTGACGTAGAGGAGTCTGAAGAAGAACATGAGGGAGAAGGCCACCACCACGAAGAGGGTGAGATTGAGTATGATGAGCATGTATGGTTATCCCTTAAAAATGCTCAGATTCTTACTAGCTATATAGCAGACAAAATGGCCGAGAAAGATAGTGCAAATGCCGCTGCCTATAATGCAAATGTAGAAGCCTATAACAACAAGCTATCTGACCTTGATAAGCAGTATCAGGAAGCGGTTGATGCGGCAGAAGTTAAGACTCTTATATTCGGAGATAGATTCCCTTTTAGATATATGGTGGATGACTATGGCCTCGATTACTATGCGGCTTTTGTAGGATGTTCTGCTGAAACTGAGGCAAGTTTTGAAACTATAGTTTTCCTTGCTGGAAAGATTGATGATCTGGGAGCTCCAGTTATATGTACTATAGAAAAGAGTGATCAGAAACTGGCACAGACTATTAAGGAAAATACAAAGTCTCAGGATCAGGAAATAATGACTATGGATTCTCTTCAGTCAGTTACATCTGAGGATGTTCAGGCTGGGGAAACATATATAAGCAAGATGACAGACAATTTGGAGGTGCTTAAGAAAGCGCTAGGAGAATGATATGAATTATATTGAGGTCAAGGATATTACAACTGGATATGATGGTATTCCTTTAACGAAGCATATAAAGTTCGTTGTTGAAAAGGGAGATTACCTCTGTATAGTTGGAGAAAATGGTGCAGGAAAGAGTACTCTTATGAAGACTCTCCTTCGCCTGATTCCGCCTGTGAAGGGGGAGATTAGTTTCAGCGAGGAGCTGGGACCTAAGGATATAGGTTATCTACCTCAGCAGACAATTGTTCAGAAGGATTTCCCGGCGAGTGTCTGGGAAATAGTTCTTTCTGGTAATCTTTCTAAAACAGGCCTTAGACCCTTTTATAATAAAGAGGAAAAGAAACGCGCAGTCGATTGTCTCAGAAAGCTAGATGCATGGGATCTGAGAAAGAAGACCTTTAGAAATCTATCAGGTGGACAGCAGCAGAGAGTTCTTCTCGCAAGGGCGCTCTGCGCTACCTCTGAGTTGATCCTTCTGGATGAACCAGTTGCAGGACTCGATCCAAAGGTTACAGAGGAAATGTACCGTATGGTGAAGTCCCTTAATGATATGGGCGTCACCATCATAATGATTTCTCATGATATAAGTACAGCAGTAAGATATTCAAATCGTATACTTCATTTAGGACATAAACAGTTATTCTTTGGAAAGACAGAGGATTACCTCGTGAGCGATGCTTACAAATTCTTCTCGTCGGTGGAAGTGGATGAAGATGAGAACGAGAATGAGATACCTGAATCTCAGAGTGAATCCCTTGATCTAGAAGGAGGTGACAAGTAATGAGTCAGCTTCTATATTATCTTCAGTTTGATTTTGTTGTATATGCGCTTATAGTTGGCGTGCTTATAGCATTATGTGCTTCCCTTCTTGGAGTGACTCTTGTTCTGAAGCGTTATTCCTTTATAGGTGATGGACTCTCACACGTGGCCTTTGGTGCTATGGCAATAGCTACAGTGCTGAAGCTTACGAGTAATACGATTCTGGTTATGCCAGTAACTATTCTTGTTGCAGTTCTTCTTCTGAGAAATGGCAATAAGTCCATGCTTAAGGGGGATGCGGCCATAGCAATGCTGTCAGTTACATCTCTTGCCTTTGGTTATCTTGTGATGAATGTATTCTCTACCTCTTCAAATGTTTCTGGTGATGTATGTAGTACGCTTTTTGGTTCGACATCAATACTTACTCTCGATTCTAAAGAGGTTATGATATGTATAGTGCTCTCGATTATAGTTATTGCGCTATATGTCATTTTCTATAATAAGATATTTGCAGTTACCTTTGATGAGACCTTCTGCAGGGCAACGGGTGTGCCAGCAGGAAAATACAATTTCCTTATCGCGGTTATCATTGCGATTATCATAGTTCTGGGAATGAACCTGGTAGGAAGTCTTCTTATCTCAGCGCTTATTGTGTTCCCAGCTCTTGCGGCTATGAGACTGAGTGGTACATTTAAAGGAGTTGTTATTCTGTCTGCTATATTCTCTGTGGTATGTGCGATTGTTGGAATGATTGTATCAATCCTTTATTCAACACCCGTTGGTGCTACCATCGTTGCAATGGATCTGCTTTGCTTTATAATAGCTGCATTAGTTGGAAGATTTGTTGTGAAAACAGGCAATTAAGTTTGCGCGCTGCGACTTGATTAATCGAACGATAGAGGCTTAAAAATGAAATTTAAAAATATAAAGATTATTTGTCTTACACTTGCTATGCTGCTGCTTCTTACGGGGTGTGGAGCGGATAAGGCGGACAGCAAGATGAACGGAAGTAACAAGGTTCAGGAGACTATAGATCAGCAGATAGCTGAGGAAAGCTCGGAAGCTACGACTGAAGTTACAACGGAAGCGACCTCTGATGCAGTTGCAGAAAATAATTCTGCCGCTAATTCAGAAGGTAGTAATAAAACGTCTGCTATAACAGAGGAACAGACAACGGAAGATACGGCTCCTAATCAGGAATATGATGAGAGTCAGATATCTGGTACGGTTCCTTCGAAGGATTATGAACCAATTACAGATAGTACCAAGATAGATGTGGATCTTACAAGCATGGATAGTACAATGGTTTATTCGACTGTGTATCAGATGCTTGCTGATGGTCCTTCGTATGTTGACCAGGTTATCAAGATGGATGGTACATATTATTCTAGTATAGATCCTGATACAGGTCAGATATATCATTTCGTTATTATTCAGGATGCTACAGCATGCTGTCAGCAGGGGATGGAATTTATATGGGAGGATGGTAGTCACGTCTTTCCAGATGAATATCCAACAGATGGTTCTGTAGTTGAAGTGACAGGTTATTATGATTGCTATAAGGATGACCCGAATGTTCCTTATGTATTCTGTAGACTTGTTGATTCGAAGATGGATGTAATTACAGAGGCAAAGCCAGCGGATGTTAACTAAACTCCCGCTGGCTATATTTTTATGTTATAATGTGGAGTGTTATTCTAAAATGAGAGCGTAATTTTAAGCGGAATCTTATAAGTTGAGTAAAAAAATTGGGAGGCTATCCATGAAAAGTATTGTGGGAATGCATTATTGGGAGCAGAAGATACATCTTAGCTGGAGCAGTGAGGAGTCAATAAGTACGGCATCCTTCAATCTTCCTGCTGATCTAAGAAAGGATGATATATATAGCGATTCATCTATTTTGGGCGGAGTGCTAAGAGCGGTTCGTGAATATCTTGGTCAGAAGGTGGGCATAACTGATTTTGGACTTATAGTTTGTACACCAGATAGTTTTGGCCTGGAGGATATTCGTAAAATATATGCGGCAGGACGTGAGGTTGGGGTTGAAATAGTTAGGACTCTTTGCGAAACAATGTCTCTTGCTCTTAGCATCTACGGAGAATATGACTTTGATGGCAGGATGCTGGCGGCGGTTGTTGGCGATGGTAGAGTTGGAGTTTCAGAGTATGAATTCAGCGATATAGGTGTGCGAAAGATAGATACCTATGCAGCTGGAAAATGGGGGACGACGGCATTTCACAAGGCTCCTTTCCTTGGCGGATATGCTAATAAGCTCTTTGATACAACGGAGGCACAGGTGCTCTTCTGTGCCGGAAGTATGAATTCAACTATTACTTTCGAACAGTCCATTAAGTCCTATGCGGATTATTCTCCGGCATTTGCTAATCGCGGTATGCAGATGAAAATGGTTGATAGCAAGGCTATTATAGAAGGTCTTGGATATTATTGCGGTAAGCTTGAGGAGAGAGAAGCGTTCGTTGGTCTTGGGGTGATGGATACGCTTACTCCATATGACATTTTCCTAGAAATTAATGGAAAGATGTTTAGAGTCATAAATGCTGATACAGAATTTCCAGGAAGTGAAGGCATCGAGATGAGGAAGATGCCTGAGGGAAATGGAACTGAAACCTTTAAGGTTTATGAGAATAGAAATAAGGGATTCTATCAGATAGGTGAAGTTGCCGTTCCTACAGATAATGTTCAGGATTTCCTGAAGAAACCGGTTTGGGTTGGACTTGGCGCGAATAAAGATAGAGAGCTCTCGCTTGTGATTCAGAATATGGCGACAGAAGCATATCTCGAATTCCCAGTTGGGCCTGCACAGGCTCAGGGAGCTGCTGCTGGAAGTGGAGATGACATTACCGAGTTTATTGAGAAGATACTTCCTATTATCGATAACCTTGAGTACGCATCGAAATTTGCGCAGGATGAGGATAATCCTTATACAAAGGGAATCATCCAGACCTATGAAAATGCTGTTAAGATACTGGAGGAAAATGGAATAACTATTATTTCTGGTGAGGGCGAGCCATTCGACTTTAATTATCAGAATGCTGTAGCTCATGTCACAGACGTGGATCTTCCAGAGAATACTGTTAAGCAGGTTATGCAGACGGGGTATGTATATAAGGGTAAGGTTATTAGAACCGCTTCGGTTATTGTGGCTAATTAATTGCAAACTATAATTAGAAAAAAGCTATTCGCTGAATGAAATAGTGATGTGTAATAATAAATAAAAGCTCAGGACGAGATGTCCTGAGCTTTTTTCTACATAATGATAATATCGATATTATTTATTACTTAAAAACCTTTTATATTTCTTATATTACTGTGGTCCCATGTACTGTGCATCGCCGAATCCGAGTACAAGATACATGATGTTTGGAATGAAGATAAGACCAACGATGTATCCGCCACCCTTACCGAATGCAGGAGCAAGCTTAACAGCTGTAAGGATGCACCAGATAAGTGATCCAACACAAGGGATAAGGCAAAGAAGGAATAACCAACCATTACCTGTAGCAATCTTTGTTAACCAATAAATATTGAGAATTGGGATCCAAGCATACCAGCTTGTAACTCCAGCCTTCTCGAACATCTTCATAAGTCCAATAGCCATAAGAACATAGCCAACTATAGAACCTATGATTGATGGAATCATAGATGCAGCAGCAGCGCCAGCATCATATGATGATGAATACTCTGTGCTATATGTAGCAAGAATTGAAAGTGCATTAAACATTTTAACCATCCTCCCATTATTTGGTTTTCATTATGTAGCTATACGCAACAAATATATCAAAAAAAGGTCATTTATACAAGTATCTTTTCATAAAACTGTTATTTTTTTCTTGATAATTAATATTTATTGATTTAAAATATATCTACTTAATTTAATAAGTATATCGGTAGTGCAACAAATTGCATTTCCGTTTTTTATGGCCGAAGGGCTAATAAAAAAAACGGAGAAAAAAATGCTCGGATTTGTTGCACCTTTAATATTTATGCGGCTTCGCGGGCCTCCGCACATTTGAAAAAACGGATTTTTCAGAGGGGAAAAACTGTGTGATTTAGTTACATTTCATGTTCAAATGCAGGAGGTTAATATGGTAGATATAAATAAAATTACATTAAAAAATAATGCGATGTTTAACATCGTTATGCGAAGAGAAAAACTTTGCAAAATGTGTCTTGAGAGGATACTTAACAAAAGGATTACTCGTATAACCTATCCGGAGTCCGAAAAGGTCATAGATATAGATTATGATTCAAAAAGTATTAGGCTTGATGTCTATTGCCAGGATGAAGATACGACTTATGACATAGAACTTCAAAACGGTATAGAGGATGATCTTGCTAAGAGAAGCAGATATTATCAGGATTTAATTGATTTGGATTTGATAGAAAAGGGTAGTGATTATAAAGACTTAAAAAACAGTATTGTTATCTTTATTTGTACCTTTGATCTGTTTGGAAAAGGAAGGCATTTGTATACTTTTGAGAATCTATGCTTGCAGGATAGGGACATTTCGCTAGGTGATAAGACTTCAAAGATTTTTCTTAATACAAAAGGTACTCTAGATGATATTCCTATACCGCTTCGTAATTTTCTAAATTATATAGATAGTGGTGAAATCACAGATGAGTATACCAAGGAACTGAATGATACGGTGATTGAAGTCCGAAGAGATAAGAGATGGAGAGGTAAGATCATGACGTTAGAAGAATATGCACAGCAAAAGGCGAAGCAAGCGGCTAAGGTAGCGAGAGAAGAGGGAAGAGAAGAAGGAAGAGAAGAAGGTATTTCCTCTTTAAATACATTATATGAACTGCTTCTTAAGGATAATCGTTTAGACGATTTAAAACGTGCTGTAAATGATGAAGAATTCCGTGAAAGCTTGTTCAAAGAATATAATATCAACGCATAACAAAATTGCCAGGCTCAAATGAGCCTGGTTTTTTTGTGACAAA
>DFEN01000135.1 GCA_002368685.1 Lachnospiraceae bacterium UBA3801 | reverse complement strand
GGGAAAAGAGGTCTCATAGGTCTGTCGATTACACGGCATGTAAGTGTAGCGTTCTCAGATGCTTTTCCCTCTCTCTTATTGAATCCACCAGGTATCTTACCTACTGCGTACATCTTCTCATTATACTCAACTGAGAGTGGGAAGAAATCGATACCGTCTCTTGGCTCCTTTGATGCTGTTGCTGTTGATAATACTACAGTATCTCCATAATGAATGAGTACTGCTCCGTTTGCCTGCTTAGCTACTCTATCAACGTCTACGCGAAGAGTTTTTCCGGCAAGCTCCATTTCATACTTCTTGTACATTTTTCGTCTCCTTCGAAATATTATGTATTTGATTATCCGAGGTTCCGAAACGACTGAAAAAACATGAAAAAACCTTTTGCCAGGTTAACTTATATTCATGGCTTTTCAGCAGTCTCGGTTCGGGAATAAACAGTTGTTCCCATCACCTCGCATAATCCTTACAAGTTTACCATAACAAAAGGTGCTATTCAACTAAATTTATTATATTTTCTAATGATTTTTTACTAAAAAAATATATTCTAAAAAATCAGAAATCTATAATCTCCGCTATCTCAGAAGGTGTTAATCTATCAGTATAAATAACCTGGTCAGCAAATATCTCATAATAAGGATTTCTACTGTCCAGCATCATGCTAACACGCTTTCTAAGTTCTTCCTCTGATTCTGACTGAAGAAGAGGTCTCGAAGAATCCCCTTTGACACGCTCCACTATCGTATCTACATCAGCCTTAAGATAAACTACATGACCTAACTTTCCTAAGTTATCTCTATTTCCTTTTCTAAGAACAGCGCCACCGCCTGTGGATATAACTGTATTAGATAGATGTTTTAGATCAGCTATCACCTGTGATTCCAGATTCCTGAAATACTCCTCTGACTCATATGTGAAGATGTCATTTATAGATCTTCCCTCTTTCTCGACTATATATGCATCAAGATCAATGAAGTTCATTTTTCTGTCCTTGGCAAGAGCTGTACCAACACTTGTCTTACCGGAACCCATGTATCCAACAAGAACTATGTTCTCACCGTATATCTTCTTACATAGTTCAGCATAAACTGTTTCAGCTATTTCAGGTGTTATCTTCACGCCGAACCACATTTCAAATGCAATAATGCCCTGATACAGAAGCATAGTAAGACCATTATCATTCTTAATCCCAAGTCTATCTAAAGTAGCAAGAAATGGAGTAACCGCAGGATTATATATCAGGTCATAGCCATACTCTGCCATTTTATAGAAATCATCATCCTCTATTAGCCTTCCATCTCCCTCTTTAAGACCTAGAGAGGTGCACTGGAACATTATATACTTATCCTCAGGAATATCCTTATAATCCGCCTGGGCAACAGGTGTAATCAGTTCATTATCTGCCGCGAGAGCCTGAGCCTTTTCAAAACTTCGATTAATCAGATATATCTTAGAAACCCCTGCATTCTTAAGCATTATGGATACAGCCCGCGCTGCACCTCCTGCGCCAAGGATAATAACCTTCTTTTCACTTAGCTCTATCCCCTTGGATTCAAGTGCTCTCTTTAAACCTGGCATATCAGTATTATAGCCCTTGTAGCCGCCATTAGAACGGACCAGAGTATTAACAGCTCCTATCTCAGCAGCTTCCTCATCTATACCGCTAAGAACTTTCATCACCTCCTGCTTATATGGCACAGTTACGTTCAAGCCATAAACATCAGAAGCTGCAAGTCCATTAACAGCGGTAACTATATCACTTTCTACATGAATAGGAACATAAACTGCATCTATTCCTAATAATTCACATAAAGTATTATGTATTACAGGTGAAAGCGTGTGTTCTATCGGATTTCCTATCACACCTAATATCTTCGTTCTTCCATCTATGTGCATTTTTTCTTACTCCTTATAAATACCTACATTGTCTTCCAACATACATAATATATTTAGAGACCGTTGCGGGTCGATAAATAAATTATGTATGATGGAAGACGAAAAATATTATAACACATAAAAGAAAAAAGGCACATAAAATGCGCCTTTTGAATACAGATTATTTTCTAAGTCCAAGCTTCTGAACTATAGCTCTGTAACGCTCGATATCCTTACTCTTAAGGTATGCAAGCATGTTTCTTCTCTGACCTACCATCTTAAGAAGTCCTCTTCTTGAATGGTAATCATTTGGATGATCCTTGAAATGCTCATTAAGATCATTGATTCTTGCTGTAAGAATAGCTACCTGTACTTCTGGTGAACCAGTATCGTTTGCACCATTACCATACTTTGCAGCGATCTCAGCCTTCTGCTCTTTAGTAATCATAGTTACTACCTCCTTTATAATATATACGCCACATACCGAGTCCCGGTCGGAGTTCTCCGTAAACACAGTATGGGTTTAAAACATGAGTATTCTATACGAATAAACTTATTATGTCAAGTTGATTTTATTTACTTATTTACTATTCATTAGCTTCTAGTGAATCATATGCTTTCATGAGCTTATCTATAGTTGACGTAGTATTACTCATCAGCATATCCAGAATAGTCATTGCAACCATAGCTTCAACGACCACAACTGCACGAGGTGCAACGATAGGATCGTGTCTACCCTTTATCTCAATCTCTACTTCATTCTTATTCTTATCAATTGTTTGCTGCTTCTGGAAGATAGATGGAGTAGGTTTAAAAGCTGCTCTTAAGACTATAGTAGAACCATCAGAGATTCCTCCAAGTATTCCTCCGCTATGATTAGTAGCTTTAACAACTTTGCCTTCCTCTATGCAGAAGCTGTCATTATTTTCGGAGCCTCTAGCATTAACCACATCAAAGCCATCACCTATCTCTATTCCCTTAACAGCACCGATAGACATTACTGCACTCGCAAGTCTAGCATCCAGCTTATCAAATACCGGCTCACCGATTCCAGCGGGTACATTTGAAGCCATACATTCGACAAGGGCACCTGTTGAGTCCTTCTCTTCCATTAGCTGTTCAACATATTTTGCAGCTTTCTCGGCAGCTTCCTTATCCGGCATACATAGTCCATTATTAAACATTTCCTCATAAGAATAGTTTTTATAATCTATGGAAATGTCCCCGATCTTTTTTACATATGCCTGCACTGAGATTCCCATAGTTTTAAGAACCTTAATGGCAATAGCTCCAGCAGCAACTCTAGCCGCTGTCTCACGTCCTGAAGATCTTCCGCCGCCTCTATAATCCCTAAAGCCATACTTTACATCGAAACCGTAATCCGCATGACCAGGACGATACTTATCTGCTATATCACTATAGTCCTTAGACTTCTGAGAGGTATTCTCTATAACAAGCATAATCGGAGTACCTGTAGTCTTTCCCTCAAATACTCCCGACATAATCTTTACTTTATCTGCCTCACTTCTTGGAGTCGCAAACTTTGACTGACCCGGCTTACGTCTATCAAGAAAGCTCTGAATATATTCTTCATCTATCTCGAGTCCTGCAGGACAACCATCAACTATGGCTCCAAGTCCAGCACCATGAGACTCTCCAAATGTTGTCACCCTAAAAATATTACCAAAAGATGAACCACTCATAACTAAATCCTTTCAAAAAACTAAATCAGTTACATTATAAATAAATCCCATAAAAGAAACAAGACAGAGGTTTTATCCCCTGTCTCATTTACCCCCACAAACAAAACTTAAGCTCTTGGATGAGCTTTGTCATATACTTCTTTAAGCTTGCTTGATTTTCCTCTTAGATATATCTGAGTTGTAGATATATCTGAATGACCAAGCATTTCCTGAAGACTTGCTAGATCAGCTCCATTGATAACCATATGAGTTGCAAATGAATGTCTAATCATATGAGGAGTTATATCCTTATCTATTCCAGCCTTCTTCGCATAAGATTTGAGAACCTTCCAGAAGCCCTGTCGTGACATCATATCACCCTTAACATTAGTAAAGAGATATTCAGAGTCAGCACACATGGACGGTCTCACTTCTGTTATATACTTATTGAGAGCAAACTTAGCAGCATTCTCAATAGGTATTATTCTGCTCTTTGTTCTATCATGACACTCAATATAATTGAGCGAAAGATTCACATCTGAAATCTTGAGAGATATAAGTTCAGATACTCTAAGTCCTGTAGCATACAGAAGCTCAAGCATTGCTTTATCTCTAATCTCCTTAGGAGAATCGCCAGATGGCTGTTCAAGAAGAAGATTTACTTCTTCAATAGTAAGGGTCTCTGGTGTTTTCTTTTCAACCTTTGGTGGTTTCAGGCCATCTGTTGGATTGCCCTGCACCTTACCATTTTCTAAAAGATAAACAAAAAACGATCTGATACTTGCAATGCTTCTAGATACAGTAGCCGAACTCTTTTTTTCGCCTTCCATATACAAAACATAAGAACGAAGTAATGTAGTATTTACATCCTTCACGTCCTTTACGCCGTTGCTATCTAGAAAGTCATTCAACTTTATCAGATCACGTCTATAAGATTGAACAGTGTTAAGACTACTCTTCTTAACAGTAGTCAAATATTCAATATATTTTTCAATCTCTTGTTCCACTATACTTAACCCACCCAATTAAATATTGCTTGTAATAATAATTACATATTTGTTACAAAGCGATAGTGATATTAGTATAGAGGGAAATTTACATAAAATCAACCATAATTTTTTCGCCAAATCCGTCGTAACCCCTTTAAATTAGGGCGTTTTAACAATATAAAGTGTACTAAACATAAAATCCTCACTAAATCTTGTGGATTTGAAATATTAAATTTTTTTTCAATTTGGTTACGTTTTTTACATAATTTATGTTAAATAATTGTAAAGATTGTTAATTTATATTTTTTTCGTCTCGTAACAACATATAAGCCTGCACCGCGATAATAGTTTTACTGTCATTTATCATTCCCTTACTGATGTAATCCATAGCTGCTTCAGGGGACAGCTTTATTATCTCAATGAACTCATCTTCGTCTCTATTAATACTACCTTCCTCTAGATCCATCCCTATATATACAGCGGTTCTTTCACTAAAAAGTCCTGCTGCTGCTATTATATAATTCACAAAATGAAGCTTTCTAGGAATAAGTCCTGTTTCTTCCTGGGCCTCTCTAATAGCACATTTATAGAAAGGATTATCTGGATTTAAATAATCCTCCTGCTTATAATCATCTACTGTTTTATTCTTATCCTCAATTGAATTATCATCAAAATCCTCAGCACAACCTGCCGGTATCTCTATATCATAAGCATTAATTGAATTCCTATATTGCTTTACAAAGAGTAGCTTCTCATCCTTATCCACAAGAAGAACTCCGGAGCCATTTTTATTTTCAACAAAGTCGTAGTAAACCTTCTTTCCATCAGGTCTGACCAGAGTGTCCTCATAGACTTTAACTCGATGAGCCTTATATTTAATATCTCTTTTTAATAATTCATATTTATTCATAACAACCTCAATAACTCAATAAAGTAAAATCCACCTGCACTCTTTCGAGAGCAGGTGGTCTTAATTATTTAGCGTAATCAGTTACTCTGGATTCACGAATAAGGCTTACCTTGATCTGACCAGGATATTCCAGCTCATCTTCGATTTGCTTAGAAATATCTCTTGCCAGAAGTACCATATCCGCATCCGAAATCTTGTCTGGGACAACTGAAACTCTGATTTCTCTACCCGCCTGAATAGCAAAGGATCTCTCTACACCATTGAAACCATTAGCAATTTCTTCCAGCTTAGTAAGTCTGGTTGTGTAGGTCTCAAGGGTTTCTCTTCTTGCACCAGGTCTAGCAGCTGATATAGCATCAGCAGCCTGTACGATACAAGCAATAAGAGATTCTGCTTCACAATCACCATGATGTGATGCAACCGTATTAATAACTGTGGCATTTTCCTTATATTTTCTACATAAGTCAACACCGATAGTAACATGCGAGCCTTCCATCTCATGATCGATAGATTTACCGATATCATGTAGAAGTCCTGCTCTCTTAGCAAGCTTAACATCCTCGCCAAGTTCTCCAGCCATAATTCCACTCAAATGAGCAACCTCGATTGAGTGCTTAAGTGCATTCTGTCCATAGCTTGTTCTGAACTTCATACGACCAAGTAGCTTAATAAGCTCTGGATGTAATCCGTGAACACCAACCTCGAGGGCCGCAGCCTCTCCTTCTTCACGCATCTTAGTATCCACTTCCTTCTTAGCCTTCTCGACCATTTCCTCGATTCTGGCAGGATGGATACGTCCGTCTACGATAAGCTTCTCAAGTGCAACACGCGCAACCTCACGTCTTACTGCGTCAAAGCTTGATAATACAACTGCTTCAGGAGTGTCATCTATAATAAGATCAACACCTGTAAGAGTTTCAAGAGTACGTATATTACGTCCTTCACGACCAATTATACGACCTTTCATCTCATCACTTGGCAGCTGAACTAATGAAACTGTAGATTCTGATACAACATCAGCGGCACATTTCTGTATAGCGCCAACTACGATTTCCTTAGCCTTCTTATCAGCTTCTTCCTTAGCTCTGGATTCCAATTCCTTAATCATTATCGCTGTTTCATGCTTAACATCATCTTCAACGGTTCTAAGTAAATATTCCTTAGCCTGTTCAGAGGTAAGTCCAGAGATTCTCTCCAGTTCCTGTTGTCTCCTAGCTGAGAGCTCTTCTACTTCAGATACTTTCTTAGCAAGATTTGCTTCCTTTGCAGTAAGAGATTGTTCTCTACGCTCTAAGGTGTCGCTCTTCTTGTCCAGATTCTCTTCTCTCTGAAGGACTCTCTTCTCCATATGCTGAATCTCAGATCTACGATCCTTGACTTCCTTTTCGATGTCATTCTTAGTCTTAAGGGCATCTTCCTTGGCTGTCAGGAGTATATCTCTCTTCTTTGACTCAGCAGTCTTTAAAGCATCATCTATTATATCCTTAGCCTTGTCCTCAGCCTTACCTATCTTAGCCTCAGCAATATTCTTGCGGTACGCATTACCAACTGCGAAGCCAATAATAAGAGCTATAACAAAGGCGGCTACTGCGATGATTACTGTCATAAGAGTAAGATTCACAGGAGTACCTCCTTTTATTAAAATGTAATGTACATAAAACATTTAATGCCAGATATACCAAATAGACACACTACTAGCATATAGGCACACTCTTATTAGTTTAAACTCTAAAGAATATTATGTCAAGTAATTGTTGATTTTGTCATAACCGAAACCATGTCTCATCATATATGACATAAATCTCTTCTTTACTTTGATATCCCTTAGATCCTGGTCTCTGAACTTCTTATTAATCAGTCCCTCTATTACGTCCTCTTCAGAGATTCCTTCATCCTGATATACATTATCAATAAGCTCCTGATACTTTGAGCAATCAATACCTCTATCAGATATTTCTTTTTCTATAAGCCTTCTGCTCTTCTTACGAATATAGCTACGTACAAAGGATTCAACAAATCTACTGTCACTTAGATAGCCATATTCATTCATGACATCAATAACCTGATCAATTATCTGTTCCGGAAATCTTTTCATTCTAAGCTTGGTCCTGATTGTATCTGCAGAACATTCTGTTGTAGATACATAACCTATAGCTTTATTATAAGCCCTATCATATACCTTTTCTTTAATCATAGTGATGGTCTCATCCGAGACATCATTTATATAGAATTCTCTTTCCTCTGGTACATTTAGCCCGAAGTTTTTAAACTCAGACTTATATATACCTCCTATATACTCCTCATTCAGATAAGCAAGATAGGTTTTATTATATAGCACAAACCTTATACTATTCATATATATTCCTATTCTTCAGCAGATGCGTCACCATCTTCTTCTGAATTATTAAAATATATCTCTCTAACCTTAGCTTCTATTTCATCTCTTACCTCTGGATTCTCTTTAAGATAAGCCTTAGCATTTTCTCTACCCTGACCTATCTTCTCACCCAGGTATGCATACCAAGCACCGGACTTCTGTACCACATCACATCCAGCTGCAAGATCAAGAATATCACCTTCCTTAGATATTCCTTCACCGAACATGATATCAAACTCAGCCTTCTTAAATGGAGGAGCCACCTTATTCTTAACAATAGTAACCCTGGTACGGTTACCTACTCCGTCTCCACCGGTTTTAATAGTCTCTATTCTACGAACATCCATTCTAACTGAAGCATAGAACTTAAGAGCTCTACCACCAGTTGTGGTCTCTGGATTTCCGAACATTACACCAACCTTCTCACGAAGCTGGTTAATGAAGATAACAACACAATTAGTCTTGCTAATAACAGCAGTCAGCTTTCTAAGAGCCTGTGACATAAGTCTGGCATGAAGTCCCACATGGCTGTCACCCATCTCACCATCTATCTCGGCTTTCGGAACAAGAGCAGCAACAGAGTCAATTACAAGAACATCCATAGCTCCAGATCTAACCATTGTCTCAGTAATCTCGAGCGCCTGCTCACCACTATCTGGCTGTGAGATATAGAGGTTATCTATATCTACGCCGATATTCTTTGCATATACAGGATCTAGAGCATGCTCAGCATCTATAAAGCCTGCAAGTCCTCCCTGCTTCTGAACCTCTGCAACTACATGCAGGGCTACTGTTGTCTTACCACTTGATTCAGGTCCATA
>DFEN01000110.1 GCA_002368685.1 Lachnospiraceae bacterium UBA3801 | reverse complement strand
AGTTAACGAAGATACCCTGTGCTGTTTCAGGTCTAAGATATACTGTATTCTTAGCGTCTTCAGTTACACCCTGGAAGGTCTTGAACATAAGATTGAAATGTCTTATCTCTGTAAAATTATGCTTTCCACATGAAGGACATGGAACATTGTTTTCCTCAATAAACTTCTCCATCTTTTCATCTTCCCATCCATCAACAGATGAATCAAGAGTAATGCCCTTCTCTGCAGCAAATCCTTCTATAACCTGATCCGCTCTATGTCTGGTGTGGCACTCTTTACATTCCATAAGAGGATCAGAAAAGCTTCCCAGATGTCCTGACGCCACCCAGGTCTGAGGATTCATAAGAATTGCACAATCAACACCAACATTATAAGGATTCTCCTGAATGAACTTCTTCCACCATGCCTTCTTGACATTGTTCTTAAGCTCAACACCTAGATTTCCGTAATCCCATGTATTAGCGAGACCACCATAGATCTCAGAACCTGGATATACAAAACCTCTAGTTTTTGCAAGAGATATGATTTTATCCATTGATTTTTCAGTCTTTTCCATCTTGATTCTCCTAAGTCTTTATTTAGAAATTAAATGTATATACAATTACAGCCTTTCCTTCACCGGAAACCTTAACTGTAGTTTCATTTACAAGCTCACAGTTCTTATTATAATAAACGATCTTACCACCATTAATATAGTAGTTCATTGGCTCATCTGTAATGATCATCATATATGAACTGTCTGTTATCTCATCAGATTTAACAACACTACCTGTAGATGCATCTGTAAATGTAGCAACTAGCTCATCAGCATCTCCTTCGGAAGCAGTCTCATCAAGAAGTCCACTCTCAATATCTTCCAAATTATAGCCTGCACCAGCAAGTTCTTCTTCTAGCTCAGCTTTTTCTTCCTCGGACATTTCTTCCATATCAATGCTCTTGGCAGCATCTGTTAAGCTAGCCTGTTCATCCTTAACTATCTTATCAGCAGCTTCCTTGTTAAACTCAGACATAGCAAGCTCCATAAGATTAAAGGAATTATAAGTATCTATATCAATATACTGAATAGCTGTTCTAACAAAATTATCATCATTCTGATATTCAAGAAATGTTATCTTGTTTCCGCCAGCTTCAGCATTATACTTATCAATCTCTGACTTGATAAATTCTTCAAGTGTTGATGTATCAATAGCTGTCTCAGTATGTGCAAAATCCTCGCAAGCTATTTCTATAACAGAACCATTAGCATTTAGTTTAAGTGTTGTCTCATTAACATCACCTATAACAGATATCTTTTCTACTGGTCCATCATCCTTTTTCTTTCCACAAGCTGTAAGTCCCATTATTAATGTCATAATTAGAACTAAGCATATATACTTGGTATAACTATTTGTTTTTATACTATTAATCATTTCAGAATCCTTTTACTTTTAAGAATTTGTTCATTTTTTCATACACAAGACTGTATTTTACAACAGCGGCTTCAATATATCAAGCGATTTGAAATGTCTATCACATTCTTTTTTTAAATACTTAGATACAATCTTTTCTAATTCCTCGACTATTTTCTCCGAAACATCAAAGCTATATAATTCGCTTATTTTTCTACTAAGTATATAGTTGACTATATATTCAGTTTCCTCACTTATTATATTCGGTTTATATGTATCACGAAGCGCTTCAATAGATAATATACCCTCAATATGCATCAACTTGCACTCAAGAACAGATTTAATCATTGTAAGCGAAGGCTTCTCATTTAATATGGCCTTAAATGTAACATATAAAAGATTTAATTCATCTGTTGCCTTAACTCCCTCCTGAGTAAAGTACCCAATTAGCTCACAAGCATAAGAAGCATAGGCAAGCTTTTCTAAATCCCGAGAAAGATCCATAAAATTATTTGAAATTGAGCTGCTCACAAGAGAATATGTATTTTGGCTCCCAGGTCTAAGAACAAATTCCCCCATAACAAACTTCTGGCATACAGCCGTAAACTGAGAATTCTTTCTCCTTGCCCCATTAGCAAAAACTGTTATTCTACCAAGTTCAACTGTTAGCAAGACTATTCTTTTGTCATATTCTTTTACAAGAGAAGTGTCCAGGACTATACCCTGGACAGTTATATTATCGTACATATACAACCTCAGATAATCTTTTTATATATTACTTATAACCGTACTCCTGCATATATAGAGTCTTATCTCTCCAGCCCGGGCGAACCTTAACCCATAGCTTTAGATTAACCTTCATTTCCATCATATCCTCTATGCTGCGGCGGGACTGTATACCTATCTTCTTAAGCATAGAGCCCCCCTTGCCAATAATGATTCCCTTATGACTCTCTTTTTCGCATATAATGGTAGCCTCTATATCCACCATACTGTTATCCGGTCTGGTCTTCATCTTATCGATAACCACGGCTATTCCGTGAGGTATTTCCTTATCCAGATTCCTGAGACATTTCTCACGAATAAATTCAGCGGCTATCTCTCGCTCAGTTTCTTCTGTAATGGTCTCAGCATCATAATACATCGGTCCTACCGGAAGTTCTTCAAATATCGCACTAAGCAGCTCATCCTGGTTAGTACCGTCAGTAGCTGATACTGCCACACATTTTATAAACTCCGTATTCAAAGTATCCTTCATATATTCAGAGTACTTTGAATAGACATTTTCCAGATAAGTTTCCTTATCATCAGAATTTATCGTATCGTACTTATTAACCACAAGCATAGCCGGTATCTTTGACTTAACGATAAGCTCGGCTATAACCTTCTCGCCGGTGCCGATAAATGTAGAAGGCTCCACTATCCAGATGATAAGGTCTGCCGTCTTGAGAGTATCGGTTGCAGCATCCATCATATATTCGCCAAGCTTGGTTTCTGCTTTATTGATACCTGGCGTATCCAGGAAAACTATCTGTCCTCTGTCATCTGTATAAACAGTCTGAATCTTCTTCCTTGTAGTCTGGGCTCTACTACTTACAGCAGCTATCTTCATACCTATCAGATGATTCATAATGGTGGACTTCCCCACGTTAGGGCGTCCTAAAATAGCTACAAAGCCGGACTTAAGATCCTTCCTGGCCGGTTCACCATTCTTAAGTTCTTGTAAAAGTTCTTCTAAATTATCCATATCTTATATTAACTTCTCTACTGTTTTAAAGAGATCCGCATCGGCACTCAGCTTATCCTCGCCGCCTACTGTACATAGCACCTGACTATCAGAAAGTGTTCTTACGAAAGGCGCCAGCGACCTGATCCTTGCCTGGTCCGTAGTCAGTATTTCTCTTCTAGTCTTTACTCTGAATTCATCAGGTGTATTACTGATATACTTTGCAAATGATAATGCCCCAAGTCCATTTGGAGAGACAGGCATATCAACATTTGACATAGTTCCGATGATATACTTGGTCATATCTCTATCAGAGCATTCAAAGTTCTCCACATAGTCAGCCGCAGCCCTATAGATATCATAGGTTTCTCTAAGGTTAGGGTCTCTATATGAGGAGAATGTACAATATCCGTATTGATTAAAGTCGCACATACTTCCATATGCACCGCCTTTAACGCGGACATTTATCCATAAGTAGTCATATGACATTATTGTTCTCAGTACGTTTAATGCACCGTCATACTTAAGACCGGCACTCTTATAATCAGAAACAATAGATGCATACTGTACCTTGGAAGAGGTCTTAAAGCCTTCATTCTTCACATCAAGCGGAACCTGCATCTTAGAATTGCCAGGCTCTTCCTCGCTTATACTCTCAAGCAGGTGCTTCAGAGGCTCCTCTATCTGATGCTCTTCCTTATCGGATGTATAAGAAATAATAACACTCTTTCTTCTAAACATCCTCTTATAAAGGCTCTTCATTTCTTCAATAAGACCATCAATTTCCTTATCAAAATTCTTATCCAGATAGTCTATATATCTGTGGTAATCTATACCGTCCATTGAGTCCATTATTTTAGCCGATGGATCTATATATGAAAGAGCTCTATTCTTAGAGGTTAAATGTCCGCCCTCTGTAAGGGCAATCTTGCTGGCAGCCTTAATCTCATTTATGGTTTCTCTTATTCTCTTCTTGTCGAAGATATGAGACTTTGTGATAATTTCCTCCATAAGAGCGAGACCCTCTGGTATGCGTTCATCCAGGGCTTTCATCTTACACTGAACATAAACAAAAGGATCCATATCGAGACGATGGAAGCAGCCCATATTAAATGCCATTCCGCCCGTCTTAAGATCAATCTTTTTAGTCAGATCATTATAAGCATAATTATCTGTATCGACATATTTCAGAAGCTCGACTATGAGTTCCATCTTGCAAATATCTTTAAAGTCCAGGTCGCTAATATCAAAGTATAGATCAAGATAGGTTATACCATTTGTAAAGATATCATGAGCTATTACCTTGGCACCTGCAACCTCAGTCTCTCTATTATATAAAGTTCTAGGCTCAGGATTAATGTCACTGATTTCAAGAAGCGGTATAGTTGAAAGCTCCTCCTGAGTGGATGGCTCATCCTGATACTGCTTTAA
>DFEN01000157.1 GCA_002368685.1 Lachnospiraceae bacterium UBA3801 | reverse complement strand
GATAGATTCCTTCCTGATAAGGCTATTGACCTGGTGGATGAGGCATGTGCAATGATCAAAACCGAGCTGAATTCTATGCCGGCTGAGGTGGATGAAATCCAGAGAAAAATAATGCAGCTGGAGATAGAGGAGACAGCTCTTAAGAATGAAGATGATCATCTGTCTCAGGAGAGACTGGAAAGCCTCAAGGCTGAACTGGCTGAATTAAAGGAAAAGGCCAGCTCGATGAAGGCAACCTGGGAGAATGAGAAGGCAGAGGTTGAGAGAGTCAGAACACTTAGAGAAGAAATAGAAAATGCTAAGGATAACCTTGAGATTGCTCAAAGAAAGGGCGACTATAACAAGGCTGCAGAGCTTCAATATGGCAAGATTCCAGGCTTGAAAAAGGAGCTGGAGGAGCTGGAGAATAGTTCATCCATCAAGGAGAGACAGCTGCTGCATGAAACTGTCACAGATGAAGAGATAGCTAAGATAATCTCAAAGTGGACAGGAATACCTGTATCAAAGCTGTCGGAGTCTGAACGTAACAAGACACTTCATCTATCTGATGAGCTCCATAAGAGAGTGGTTGGACAGGATGAGGCCGTTTCGATGGTTAGTGAAGCTATAATACGTTCGAAAGCCGGCATTAAGGATCCAACGAAGCCAATAGGTTCATTTCTCTTCCTTGGTCCTACAGGTGTTGGTAAAACAGAGCTTGCTAAAACTCTGGCAGAAGCGCTCTTTGATAACGAAGCAAATATTATCAGAATAGATATGAGTGAATATATGGAGAAGCATAGTGTGTCACGACTCATCGGAGCCCCTCCTGGATATGTCGGATATGATGAGGGTGGACAGCTGACAGATGCCGTAAGGCGTAGCCCATATTCAGTCGTTCTGTTTGATGAGGTAGAGAAGGCCCATCCTGATGTATTCAATATAATGCTTCAGATACTTGATGATGGTCGAATTACTGATTCAAAGGGTAATGTGGTTGATTTCAAGAATACCATTCTTATTATGACTTCAAACATCGGTTCAGAGTTCCTGCTGGAAGGAATTGATGATGATGGCAATATTAAGCCAGAGGCAGAAGAGCAGGTAAATGAAAGTCTGAAGCTGCATTTCAGACCGGAGTTCCTGAATCGTTTGGATGAGGTTATTATGTTCAAGCCACTTACCAAGGAAAATATATCTGGAATAGTCGAACTTCTGATGAAGGATCTGAACAGGCGTGTTGCAGATAGAGAAATAAGCATTAAGCTCACCGATAAGGCGAGAGATTACGTCATTGAATGTGGTTACGATCCTGTATATGGCGCAAGACCACTTAAAAGATTCCTTCAGAAGAATGTTGAGACGCTGGTTGCCAGGGCGATTCTGAGTAATAGCCTCAAAGTGGGCGATACAGTTACTATTGATGAAGTGGATGGCGCTCTTGTCATTAATAATTAAAATGAGTAAATAAGCAAGAGTCTGTTGTTTTTAGCAACTAAATATAGTAAAATGATGGGTGGCTGTGAATTCAGCCGCCCTTTGTTTTTTAAACAAAGAGATATCTTTAATGTCAGCGGAGGAGTAGTAAAAAATGGCTAAAAAGATGTATTTCCAAGAAGAAATTGAGACAATGCCGGTCGAGAAGATTAAGGCACTTCAGGAGGAGAAGTTTTTAAAGCAAGTTAAGTATGTATATGATAATAATGAGTACTACCGTAATCTTATGGATGAGAAGGGCGTAAAGCCTGAAGATATAAAGTGCATGGAGGATATTAGCAAGCTTCCATTCCTTACAAAGAATGATCTGAGAGAGGCATATCCATATGGCCTTCTTTGCAGACCGGTTAAGGATTGCGTGCGTATACATTCTACAAGTGGTACAACAGGTAGAAGAGTAGTTGCATTCTATACACAGAATGATATAGATCTGTGGGCAGAGTGCTGTGCCAGAGCTATTGTGGCAGCTGGTGGATCCGAGAAGGATGTTGTTCAGGTAGCTTATGGTTATGGACTCTTTACAGGTGGTGCCGGACTTCATGACGGCTCGCATAAGGTAGGAAGTCTTACAATTCCTATGTCATCCGGAAATACAGAGAGACAGATACAGTTTATGAAGGATTTAAATGCTACTATTCTTTGTTGTACACCTTCTTATGCTGCATATATAGGCGAGAAGCTCCATGACATGGGAATGACAGCAGATGATATCAACCTGAAGGCAGGTATCTTCGGTGCAGAACCATGGACAGAGGAAATGCGCCACAGTATAGAGCAGAGTCTTGGAATCAAGGCTTATGATATATATGGACTTACAGAGATAAGTGGACCTGGTGTTTCATTTGAGTGTGAGGCACAGAAAGGAATGCACATTAACGAGGATCATTTCTATGCAGAGGTTATTGATCCTGATACAGGAGAAGTTCTTCCGGAAGGATCAGAAGGAGAGCTTGTATTTACATCCCTCGATAAAGAGGCATTTCCACTTCTTAGATACAGAACTCGCGATCTGGTAGTTCTTAAGAGAGAGGAATGTGTATGTGGACGTACACATATCAAGATGTGTAAACCAAAGGGACGTTCAGATGATATGATGATTATTCGTGGTGTAAATGTATTCCCATCAC
>DFEN01000005.1 GCA_002368685.1 Lachnospiraceae bacterium UBA3801 | reverse complement strand
AAAATCTACTTCTCTAATATCATCCATTATTTCGCTAAGCTCATTAGGCTTAATATCAATAGCATAATATCTTGCATCTATTCCTAGTTTATCAAAGCTGAAATTATGCATATCAGGAGAGATGCTATGGGATACTGGGCTTCCAAGTAGGCAGGCAAATTCCTTTGTTGGATCGTAATTAATGTTATTTGACAGATCGTTTCTTTCTATAAATCGTAGACTCATTTTTTACTCCATTCCAATACGTTAAGTTTGCTTTTATCTATATTTTATATGCAAAATATGATACCATAACATAGACATAATATAAAGGCATTATAATTTTTTGATAGCGTGTAGCTTTTCGCCATTTAAATGTGTCTAGTGGTTCTAACTATTGAGAAATAATAATGAAACTATATGGCAATCTGTAAGGAGTATATAATGCGTATAAAGAATATCGACATGGAGAATTTTAAACCGCTTGTATGTGTACCTATAGTGGATGAATCGGTAGATAAGAGTCTTAAAACCGCCAGGGCATTGGTGGATGACGAAGTAAAAGTTATAGAATGGAGACTTGACTATCTTAAGGAATTGTCGAGTCCTGTCCTACTAGATAAAGCACTTAAAGAAATGTCAGCGATATGTTCTTCCTCTGTACTTATAGCTACCATTAGAACTGATAAGGAGGGAGGCAAGGTTCCTTTTGACGAAGGGAAGATGAAGTCTTATCTTTCGCTGATTGCTAAGTCTAAAGCCTGTGATTTCGTAGATGTTGAGTACTTCACATATGAGAATCCCAGAGATGTTGTATCGGCTTTGAAAAGGCTGGAGCAGAATGTAATATGTTCTCACCATGATTTTGAAGAGACACCACAGGATGATACGATATTTTCACTGCTTGAGGAAATGGATTGCAGTGAATGCGATATTGTTAAGATGGCAGTAATGCCACAGACTACTACAGATGTTACTAGGTTTATGGATATATGTAACTCATTTTCATTAGAAACAGATAAACTGACAATTACAATGTCTATGGGAGATCTTGGCAAAGTAAGTCGTTTTGCAGGAAATGTAACAGGCTCATGTATTACATTTGGTTCCTTTAATGAAAGTTCTGCGCCAGGTCAGATTGATTACAAGCAGCTAAAGGAAATCATTGCGTAGTTTATTATTTTGTTAATATTTTATGATGGAGAGACATAATGAATATATACTTAATTGGATTTATGGGAGTTGGTAAGTCCACTGTAGCTAAAATGTTAAGCGATAAGCTTGACTTTGAACTAATAGATACTGACATTGAAATTGAGAAGAGAGAGAATAGAAGTATAAATGAAATATTTTCACAGAATGGTGAAGAATATTTTAGAGAAAAAGAAAAGGAACTAATTGAAGAACTCTCTAAGAAAGATAATGTGATTATATCATGTGGTGGAGGAATTATTAAGTCGGATGTTAATATAGCCAACATGAAGAAGTCAGGCAGTGTTGTACTTCTAGAGGCTTCCCCTGAGATTATATATAACAGAGTGAAGGATGATAATAATAGACCACTTCTTGTAAGTAATCCTGGAATTGAAGGAATTAAGAAGCTTATGAAAGAGCGTGAAGAGTCATATAATAAGGCTTTTACACACAAGGTTGATGCTTCAAAGACGCCTGTGCAGGTTGTAAATGATATAATCACAGCCGCATTGACTTTAAGTGATGAATTTGGTAATATTAATTAGGTTAATTTGAATTATACCAGTAGGCGTAGCGTAGTTGGATAACGCATCGGACTCCGACTCCGAAGACCGCTGGTTCGAATCCAGTCGTCTACATGACGAGATTTATTGATTTGGAGGAATATATATGAGTTTCAAAAATGGATGGCATAAATGCGTTGAATTTATAGCAGATAAATGGAGATATTTTCTTGCAGCAATTATATTTGGAATAATTATTCTTATTCTTGCATTCGTAGTTAGTAAGAAAACTACTCAAGATGAAGATATTTCTGGAGTATATAAAGATTTCCAGGTAGATGCTAATGTTGAACTTAATGCTCTTATGGTTAATTACTACAATGCTTATGCAGCAGGTGATATTAATGCCCTTAGTGCTTATGCATCACCTATTAGTGATGGAGAAGCAAGCTACATTAAGTTTATAAGCCAGTTTATTGAGGCATATAATGTGGTAAATGTATATTCTAAAAAGGGACTAGAAGATGGTTCGTATTTTGTATCTGTTTATGTTAAAGAGAAGTTTGTAGGAATTAATACACCGGCTCCAGGTCTTGAATTCTTCTATGTAAGAACTAATGAGAATGGAATGCTATACATTGATAATTCTTATGGAACATACAATCAGAAGGAGAATGAGACAGCTCAGGATCCTAAGGTTCAGGAAGTAATTGAGATTTATAATGAGCGAAGCGATGTTATGAAGCTTAAGAAGATGGTTGAGGAAGAGCTTGAAGAAGCCCTTAAGTCTGATCCAGCCCTTAACCAGTTCTTGACAGAAACTATCAGAACTAAGATAGGTGAATGGAAGGCTCAATATAAGGCTCAGAGAGAACAGCAGAAAGCAATAGCAGAAGCTAAGGCTAAGGAAGCTGCAGATGTACAAGCCAAGGCAGCACAGGATGCACAAGCAGCAGCTCTTAAAGCGCAGCAGGAGGCTATGGAAGAGGCTAACGCAACTATTGCTATTATTACTGAGAAAGTTAATGTTAGAGATTCAGCTTCTGAAGCAGGAAATGTTATTGGTACACTTGATGGTGGAGCTCCAGTTAAGAAGTATGGTGATGAGAATGGATTTAGCAAGATTGAATACAATGGTGGCAGGGCATACGTTAAGAGTGACTATGTAGCGCCTGTCAATGCTGCACCAGCTCCACAACCAGAAGCACAACCTCAACCAACATCAAATAATGTTACATTGACAAGTACTGTAAATGTTCGTGGCTCCAAAGACGAGAATGGCGAGAGAGTGGCTGTAGGCGTACCAGGAGATACAGTAACAATCCTTGGTGATGCAGGTGATGGATGGTCAAGAGTATCAATTAAGGGTATTGAAGGATATATGAAGACAGAGTTTATACATTAATCTGTATGATATATGTATTCATGTAAGGAAAGGTCTAGGCCTTTCCTTACTTTTAATATGGAGGGATAACAATTAGACTTAACAAGTATCTCTCGTCTATGGGTGTATGCTCAAGGAGAGA
>DFEN01000075.1 GCA_002368685.1 Lachnospiraceae bacterium UBA3801 | reverse complement strand
GCCTCTTCACTCTTTACTCCATCACCATTTACAGCACTGGCTTCGAATACATATTTACCTCCATCAAGGTTTGTATATACAGCTTCATAATTATCATTATCCTCAAGGAGTTCAGGCTCATTATCAAAACCCACCAGCTGATACTGCACCTGAATATTTTCTCTATTTGAATAGCTAAGCACAGCAAAGGATATCTCAAGACGCTGTGTATCAGACGGAATCTTGAGTTCACCACCTAACTGATCATAGTAGTATATTTCTCCATCAACATTAACCTCCGAAACAGTAAGCTTAGGAGGTATCTCATTATTTTCGATATTCTTGGTATCAAAGGTCATTACACCTTGATTAGTACTTAGATACAGCACTCCATCATGAATAGTATTTCTAGAATTAATAGATATCGCGCTAGATAAACCATCCCCTGTAGAATAATATCTCTCAGTAAGTGCTGTAGTAGAAAGCAGTGAATCTTCTGTAGTATAAATGATACCCTTAGATCCAACTATGTAGAGAGTATTTCCAGAGATTATAAGATCATAGATATTATTAGAGAAATCAATATTACTGATAGTTCTAAATGTACCATCATAGTACGTCAGACCATTATTTGTACCAATCCACACACCACTTGTTCCATCAATAATAGAGGAAACAACGTTTGAACTAAGTCCATCCGCGTCAGTATAATTCTTTATCTCGTCATCTTCGATTATATATAGACCACCACCATCAGAACCAGCGAACAGTCTGCCTTTATCATCCTCGCAAAGAGAAATAACATTAGAATACTCAAGACCGTTGTCATACTTATAATTCTTAAGCACTCGGCCATTTGTATTTATAATACTTATTCCATCTTCAGTACCAACAGCTATATTTCCATCCTTCGTTTCATAAAGGGTATTAACCATATTGCTTAGGATATCGGAAGATTTATTGAAGCTCTTAATATCGCCATTAACACTATATTTAACAACACCATACTTTCTATAGGAACCTATCCAGATATTACCATGCTTATCCTGAATAATATCTCTGACAGAAACATTACTCATATATTCAGTAAGGTCATTATTAACCATAGTGCCATTACTATTAACTATAAAGAGACCTTCATCTGTTCCAATATATACTTCATCATCTATATATCTTACACAGTTTGTAGAATTTACAGGTACTCCATATTTCGAATTATAATTTCCAAACTTACTTTGAGACAGGTAATATAGACCTGTTTTACTTGAAGAGAACCAGAAATTACCTTCATAATCGATAATCATATCTGATACATAAGCATCCAGAGAGACCCTATCAAAGAGGAAGAAATCTCCCTTCTGATTGAAATATCCCACACCACTATCTGTACACACATAAATTTTGTTATCTACACAATATATACTATTAATACCATCTCTAAGAGATTGCCATACTTCAGCATTATCAATACTCTGCAATTTAAGCATGTTATTTCCGATGGTTCCAATATAAACATTTCCATTCATATCACTGGATATAGTGGAAAGTTCTTCATTTGTATAATCACTTGAAGCTTTTTCAGTAACCTTATATTCCGAATCAATACTGAAAATGGTATTACCACCATATATACCGTATATCTTATTATCCGCGCTGGTTATACCTTTGATATTATGCTTAGCCAGTTCCTCAATTCTTACAAGACTTGTATAGTCCTCTGAAACTGTATAAACACCATATGCCGTTGCAATATAAATAGTTCCGTCTGCAGCTTCGCAAACATCATTTATACATTTAACACCGCTATAATAAGCATCAGAGAAATGATATATATCATTTCCTGTTATTCTAAATAGTCCATAGTTATTTGTAGCAACCCAAAGAGAACCCGTGGAATCCTGAAACAAATTATTTATATAATAAACATCCGCTTTATCAGTATTCCAAAGGTTGAATAGTCTGAATTCACTACCATTATATCTATACAGACCTCCATCTGTACCTATCCACATATAACCTGATTTTGTCTGATACAGGCAATTAACCTCAGTACTTCCTAGACCATTATCCTGATTATATATAGTTTCGTTATAATCCACTGAAGATTCCTCAGCCGCGTTTAGTGGAACGCCAAAAAGGTATGCCGAAAGGCATACCATTATTAGGCTAAGTATATATATTATTCTTCTGGATTTTAACATATATTATGCTTCCTTAAGAAAAGCCTCATATCCTTTTTCTGTCTCAAAGATATCTGCTTTGCTTGTTACTTCCCATGGTGCATGCATATTGAGCACTGCTACTCCACAGTCAACAACTTCCATACCATAAAGCGAAAGAATATAAGCTATAGTTCCGCCACCACCGAGATCAACCTTACCAAGCTCAGCGGTCTGATAGTGAACACTATTTCCTTCAAGTATTCCACGGATTCTTCCGATATATTCAGCATTAGCATCGTTAGAACCTGATTTACCTCTTGAGCCAGTGAACTTATTAAATACCATACCTTTACCCAGGAATGCGGCATTCTTTGACTCAAAGCAGCTAGCATATAATGGATCGAAGCCTGCGCTTACATCAGAGGAAAGCATGCTTGAATTCTGCAGACATCTTCTAAGTGACAGATTGCTATTTAATCCTACGAGTTCAAGTATCTCAGCAACTGAATTCTCAAAGAATTTAGACTGCATACCTGTAGCACCTACTGAACCAATTTCTTCTTTATCTACAAGAAGTGTACAAGCAGTTTTTTCAGGCTTTTTAACATTTAACATTGCAATAAGTGATGTATAAGCACAAACCTTATCATCCTGTCCATATGCAAGAATCATAGATTTATCAAGTCCCATATCACGAGGCTTTCCAGCTGGAACTATTTCAAGCTCAGCAGACATGAAGTCTTCTTCTTCAAAATCATATTTCTTTTTAAGGATTTCAAGAACCTGCTTCTTAACTAGATCCTTCTTCTTATCCTCCTTGCCAACCTTGATAGGTTTTGAAGCTATAAGAAGATCTAGATTTTCACCCTCTACAGCTACATTAGCCTTCTTAACCATCTGCTCCTGAGCTAGATGAATAAGAATGTCTGTAACACAGAATACAGGATCTTCCTCATCCTCTCCTATAACTATATCTACCTTTGTACCATCAGTCTTTACAACAACACCATGAATAGCAAGTGGCAGTGTTACCCACTGATATTTCTTGATACCACCATAATAATGTGTATCCAGATACGCAAGATCATTACTCTCATAAAGAGGATTCTGTTTAACATCAAGTCTAGGAGAATCTAGGTGCGCACCGAGTATATTCATTCCCTCTTCCATAGACTTTTTACCTATGTTGAAAAGAGCTACTGTCTTACCCATACAAACGCTATATATCTTATCTCCAGCCTTAAGCTTCTTCTTTGACTTAATTGCTTCTTCAAGAGATATGTAACCAGCTTCTTTAGCTTTGCCTATAATATAAGCAGTTCCTTCTCTTTCAGTCTTTCCTTTGAAAAGATAATCCTTGTAGCCCTCACAGAGCTCTTCAAGTTTCTTTTCATCACTTTTTGAATATGATTTCCAAGCGTTTTTTCTTTCCATTTTATCCCTTCCTCATTTAGTAATTACTAAGTATATCTTTTATAATGTCAACAACCTTATCACAGTCTTCCTTAGTTACAACAAGTGGAGGTACCATTCTTATAACGTCAGGCTTAACAACTGACATGAGGAGTTTTCTATCAAAGGCATCATGCTTAACATCCATAGCTATATCCTTATCAAATACAACTCCAACGATAAGACCCATTCCTCTTACATTATTAACTCCATCCAGTTTACTAAGCTCATCCATGAAGTATTCTCCAACCTCATAAGCATTTTCTGGAAGCTTCTTCTCTATGATTTCCGTGATTGCGGCATAAGAAGCAGCGCAGCATACAGGATTTCCGCCAAAGGTTGTACCGTGCGATCCAGCACTGAGATGCTGCATAGCTTCGTTACTAGCACACATGGCTGCAATTGGCATTCCACCACCCATAGCCTTAGCCATAGTAACTGCATCCGGCTTTATTCCATAATTCATATAAGCCATAAGCTTACCAGTTCTACCCCATCCAGTCTGAACCTCATCTAGAAGTAAGAGCATTCCCTTACGGTCACATAATTCTCTAAGACCTTTCATGAAGTCTGGATCTGCAGGATATACTCCGCCTTCTCCTTGAACAGGCTCAATCATAATAGCTATAACATCATCTGTTGCAGCTTCTTCGAAGGACTGAAGATTATTAAACTCTGCATATTTAAAACCCTCTACAAGTGGTTCGAAGCCCTTATGTATAGCACTTCCTGGCTGTCCTGTCGCAGAAAGTGTAGCAAGTGTTCTACCATGGAAAGAGTTAAGTGCAGTAACTATCTTATACCTCTTTCCACCATATAGGTCGTTTCCATACTTACGAGCCATCTTAATCATCGCTTCATTAGCTTCTGCTCCGGAATTCTGGAACTGAATCTTATCCATACCAATTGATTCACAGATAAGCTTTGCAAGTACAGTCTGTGGCACACTGTAAAAATAATTAGATACATGGATCATATCCTCTGACTGACTCTTAATTGCATCAATAACAGCCTGATTACAACCACCTACGGAGTTTACCGCGATTCCTCCAAGGAAATCGAGATAAGCCTCTCCATTTTCATCATATACATATACGCCTGAAGTAGAATCTGCAATGAAATCATATCTCTTAAAGGTTTCATTCATATACTTCTCAGCCATTTCCACTAGTTCTTCTTTTGTTAAATTAAAATCTTTAGCTTTCATAATTTTTACCTCTGTTTAATATGCAAGTAAATATATAGTTCCGTAAAACATCATCAAATACCTATTTTATCACACCATATAGTATAGGTCAAAATCAGTATTTATCTAGTATTAACAATTATCCTCATTAACAAACTGACTGTTATATAGTTCATAATAGAAACCTTTTCTAGCCAGCAATTCTTCGTGAGACCCCTTCTCAATAACTGCTCCATCCTTCATTACCAAAATAATGTCAGACTCTCTAATAGTTGACAAGCGATGAGCAACTACGAAGCTAGTCCTTCCCTTCATCATTTTATCAAAGGAACGCTGTATTCTATGTTCCGTTCTTGTATCTATAGAGGATGTAGCCTCATCTAATATCAGAAGTGGTGGAATACCTAAAACAACACGAGTTATACATAGCAGCTGTTTCTGACCTGCTGACAGGCTACCACCATCCTCAGATAGATAAGTGTTATATCCTTCAGGGAGTCTCTTTATAAATCTATCCGCATGTGTAAGCTTAGCCGCCTTTTCTATTTCCTCGTCAGTAGCTTCAGGATATCCATACGCTATATTTTCTCTTATAGTTCCAGATTTGAGCCAGGTTTCCTGAAGAACCATACCAAATTGCTGCCTGACACTTACTCTTGTGACTTCCTTTATATTCTGGTTATCAATAGAGATACTTCCTTTATCCACCTCATAGAATCTCATCAGAAGATTAATAAGAGTACTCTTTCCACTTCCTGTAGGACCTACAATAGCTACCTTCTGTCCTTCCTTAACATCAAGTGACAGATTCTCAATAAGCTTTTTATCCTTTGTATATGAGAAGCAGACGTTATCTAGCTTAACCTTACCACTTATATCTATAAGTTCATCCTTATTACTTTCATCAGGTTCAGGCTCTTCCTCCAGAAGATCAATAACACGTCCAGCGCTAGCAAGAGCGGCTGTTAGTTCAGTCATGACACCTGATATCTCATTAAACGGTTTAGCATATTGAGTAGCATAGCTAAGGAAACAGGTTAGCTGTCCAACAGATAACCTAGCACTTACAGCAAGTAATGCACCAACTATTGCTACTCCAGCATAAACAAGATTATTTATAAGTCTTGTCGAAGGATTTGTAAGGGACGAGAAAAATGTAGCTTTAAATTCAGCATCTGTTAATGTATCTATCTTTTCTTCGAATCTCTCACAAGCAGTTCTTTCATAATTAAAAGCCTGAACTACTCTCTCATTTCCAACCATTTCATTAACAAGACCTGTTACTTCAGCTCTTACCTCTGACTGTCTCATAAACATATTGTATGTCTTCTTAGTAATAAAGCCTGCAATTAGTAGAGATAATGGAGTAAGAACTATAACTACTAAAGCAACCGATATACTTGTTTTAAGCATGAAGCAAAAAGTACCAATTATAGTAATAATACCAGTAAACAGCTGAGAAAAGCCCATTAGTAGGCCATCTGACAATTGATCTACATCACTGAGCGTTCTAGATACTGTATCTCCATATTCGTGAGAATCAACGTACGCAATTGGAAGCTTATTAATATGAGCGTAAATGGCATTTCTAAAGTCTCTCACGACTCTATATACAACAGCATTATTTATCATGCTCATAATCCATTGAAAGATAATGGAAATAAGAATTACAATAAAGAATCTTGTTAGGTACTCAGTTAGCTTGCTTATATTTACATTTCCCTTACCTGCTATGAGGTCAATAGCTCTACCAGATATGATTGGTGCATATAACTGCATAACTACAGCTACTGCAGAAGCTATAAGAGAAAGAACCATAAATGGAATATAAGGCTTTAGGAAGTTCATCAGCTTCTTCATTTTTGTTTTATTCATGCCGATACACCCCCTTCCTTAAATTGGGTGAGGTATATCTCTTTATAGATATCACAGGATTTAAGCAGTTCTTGATGCTTACCAACCCCCACTGCGCATCCATCATCTAATACGATTATAGTATCAGCATCTATAATAGAAGAAGCTCTCTGTGATACGATTATATTTATCCTATCCTTTGAACTAGTCATCAAGGCTTTTCGTAGTCTAGATTCTGTAACATAATCTAGCGCCGAGGAGCTATCATCCATTATTAGAATCTTCGGATTACCTACAAGAGCTCTTGCTATGCAAAGTCTCTGTCTCTGACCACCCGACAGATTCTTTCCTTCTTGAAGTACTTCGTGACTTAAACCATCCTCATATTTATCTACAAATTCTTTTGCCTGAGCAATTTCAAGAGCCTTTTCTAAATCAGCGTCCTCTGCAGTAGAATCGCGAAATCTGAGATTATCTGCTACCGTTCCTCTAAATAGAACAGATTTCTGAGGAACAATTCCGATACTTCTTCTTAGACTCTCTCTATCATATTCCCTTATATCTGTATCATTTATGAGTATCTGACCTGAATTTCTGTCATAGAATCTTGGAATAAGATTTACCAAGGTAGATTTACCGGAGCCTGTACCACCAATAATACCAATAGTATCCCCCGGTCTAGCCACAAAGCTTATATCACTTATAGCATTTTCCTTTGAATCACTGTAATTCATTGATACATTTTCGAACTTAAGAGTAATATCCTCACTAACTTTTTTATCTCCATATTCCATAGATGGTTTTACGGCAAATACGTCACTGATTCTTCTTGCACTCGCCATTCCCTTTGTAAGAGTAATAATAAGATTAGCAAGCTTAACTAGTTCCACCAATATCTGAGACATATAATTTACTAGGGCCACTACCTGTCCTTGAGATAAATCACCGATATTAACTTTAATAGCTCCTGCATAAATAAGCATAGCTATTCCAACATTTACAACGAGATATGTAACTGGATTCATAAGAGCTGATAGTCTTCCAACTATAAGCTGGGATCTCATCAGATCCTTTGTTGAATCGCGAAACTCTTCTTCCCCTTGCTCTGTTCTATTAAATGCTCTAATTACTCTTATTCCTATGAGACTTTCTCTTGTAAGTAGTGTAACTCTATCTAGTTTAGTCTGGACCTTCTTATAAAGAGGAATCGACGCATAAGTAATTACACATACAATAACAACAAGTACAGGTAGAATAATAAGAAATACCTTCGAAGTTGAAACATCTACAGTAAATGCCATAATGACCGCACCAAAAACAATAAATGGTGAACGAAGAAATAGTCGGAGAAACATATTAACTCCAGAAACTATTAAATTTACATCGCTTGTCATTCTGGTAATAAGGGTTGATGTTCCTAGCTTATCTATCTCCTCATATCCCAGTGAATTAATATGTCTGAAAAGATCTACTCTAAGCCCCTTTCCAAAACCAATCGCCGCTCTTGCGGCATAATATTGAGCTGTAATTGAGAAACCGTATCCAGCAAAAGTAAGGAGAAGTAGCCATAAACCGCATAAAAGAATATAATGACTATCATTTTCTGCTATACCTTTATCAATAAGTCGTGCAACAACAAGAGGCACCATTAATTCAAAAATTGCCTCAAGCATTTTAAATAATGGCGCCAAAACCGCTTTAATTCTGTATTCTTTTAAATATTTAAGAAGATCTTTCATTTAATCCTCGCAATAATAACTTCCAAGTATCTTAAATTCATCTGTTTCATTCATAAGCTGATAGATAAGTGCTCTATCTTCCTTAACTAGTAGACTAGCTGTCATTTCAATACTAAATACATAGTTCCAGTCTCCATCAATATAAGGCTTTGAATGAATCTCTGTAAGGTTCACATCATAGTCAGATATCATAGAGAGTATGCTTGCAAGACTACCACTACTATTCTTGCATATAAACATTACCTTTAGGCGATTATGCTCTGGAAGGACGATTAGATTAGGGGTATATGTAACAACCTTAAGACGGTTATTATCATCCTTTATGATGTCACATTTATTAATATAAAGATTATTATTGATTAAAATCTTATGTAAACCATCAGATACATCAACACCAATATTTTCCATGACACCTAAACCAGCATCACTTTCTCCATTAATTATTGATGCCGCAAGCTCATCATGTGTGTTATAAGCATTTATCTTGTCTCTTGATATACCTTCAGCTAGATATACCTCTCCCTTAAGCATAGCGACTTTATTAATTGCAGGCTCCGTAGTTTTATAATCAATTTCTAAACAGTCTCTCAGTTCAAGAGTACGGCCATATTGATATTTGCGGCTTATCTCCATAACTCGCTTTATTAGAGCTTTATATTCCTGTTTAATACTCTTATCCAGCCCCGCTGACTGATTATCAATTATAGCCATTTCTCTATCCGGCTTATAAATTGCATCATTAGTCTCTGCTTTGACCTTTGCGACTTCGTCCGCCAGCTGCATTCTCTTCTGAAATAATTCCTTGATCTCAGCATCAACAGCATCTATTTCTTTTCTGATATCACTTAGTTCCATCATTAATCCCTTTCATTTCTACAAACCTGGAAGGTTTAACTTTCTTATCCCCTATTTCTTCAGGAACATATATATATAAATTGTTACTACTTCTTGTTATACCAACATATAGAAGTCTTCGTTCTTCTTCTATCTCATCTACAGATTTAGATTTTTTATGAGGAATATTCCCTTCTACCACATCAAGAATATGAACCTCACTAAACTCGAGTCCCTTGGCACTATGAAGTGTCATCAGCTGTATTCCAGCTCCTAAGCTTTTAGAGTTAGAAAGTTTTTCCTGTTTTGCCGCTTCTTCCTTCTCATTTTGGATCATTTCAAACATTTCATCAAAGTCTTTTGTATCCTTGATCATAGCTTGAAATTCATCAACAACATCCGATATCTCATCATAATCCATATTACGTTCTTCGGCAACCCTCTTCAGATAAGAATCATAGCCTATAGCTTTTCGAATATAATTAACTGAAGCAAAAGGGGTAAGATTCGATATAGTTCTAATCTCTGCCATCATTCTTCTGACATTTTCCACCAGATAATCCTTGCCTCTTGCTTTTCTAAGTACATCAGACAGTTCAACCATTTCTCCTGTTAGCATATCTCTACTGATATATCTAACCGGCTTATTCATTATATTTAAAAAGGTTTCTCTATCATGAACCCCAAGCGCATATCTTATATAATCTAAAATAGGTTTAACATATAGATTATTTGATATATCTGGAATATAGTCTCTAACATAAAATGGAATATTATAAAGCCTAAGCTTATACATAAGTCTTCTTGGACCAATATTAGTTCTATATAGGATAGCTATATCTTCAGGCTGTACACCACGCTTTATTGCATCATCTATTCTTTTTATTACCAGCTTATTTTCTTCTGAGGCGTCCTTTACCTTATCGAAGGAAATCTTTCCCTTTCTATCTACCGCAGACTTAAGCTCTTTCTCAAACCTTTTCTTATTACTTGAAATAATATGATCAGATAGATTAACAACTACTTCTGGACATCTAAAATTATGAGTAAGTTGTCTCGTTTCAGCTCCCGGAAATTCCTCTCTAAACTTAAGCATAACCTCTGGCCTTGCTCCTCTAAAGCCGTATATTGACTGATCATCATCTCCTACAACATATATATTATCCTTCGGATGAGCAAGCATCTTCAGGATTTCATATTGTATACGATTAGTATCCTGATATTCATCCACCATTATATAAGGATACATATTCCTGATAATATTTAGTATATCTTCTCTATCTCGTAGAAGCTTATAGCATTCCGTAACCATATCATCAAAATCAAGCAGATTATGCCTAGTCTTATATTCCTTATAAGCCGCATATAGCTTTCTGAAGTCCTTATCAGATATATCTCTGCTATGATAGTAATCAATATCTATCATATTGCACGACATTATTCCTAGCTGATTAATAACACTACTAAGCACTTCTTCGCTGTCATACATTTCACGACTTAGCTTTCTGAGAATAGTTCTAATAATATTCCTCTTATTATTCTCATCTAAAACCTCTAGAGTTAGCTGTTTACCATATGCTGTACGAATTATCCAGAAGAAAAAAGAATGAAAGGTACCAAATCTTACTTCCGTATCCTCTAACCCAGATAAATCAAGAAATCTTTCTCTCATAGACTGTGCTGCAGCCTTAGTAAAAGTAATAACAAGAATATTCTTTGGATTACACTTATGCTCATATATTAGGTTGTTTATTCTATTGACTATAACTGTTGTTTTTCCAGACCCAGGTGTTCCTATAACCATCATCGGTCCTTCAAACCAGGTAATAGCATCTTGCTGTTCTTTTGTAAAGCTCATGTACCTTCTTTTACCCTAAAATACAAGATAGAGCGAATAAATCGCTCTATCTTCCACAACATTTCTTATATTTTTTACCACTTCCACATG
>DFEN01000136.1 GCA_002368685.1 Lachnospiraceae bacterium UBA3801 | reverse complement strand
ACGATAAGTCTCTTAAGATAAAGCTCCAGTGATATACGAAGCTTCAGGTCCTCATCAAGCGCATTGAAATGTGTCTCAAAAGGACGAGCTGCTGCACCGCCTGGATTAGCAACAAGCATAGGAGTCTCAACCTCCATGAAGCCCTGCTCATCAAGGAATCTACGAATACATGAAATAATCTGTGATCTCTTGATAAATGTATCTTTAACATCTGGATTCATTATAAGATCTACATATCTCTGACGATATCTGATATCTGTATTTGTAAGTCCATGGAACTTCTCAGGAAGAATCTGAAGTGACTTTGTAAGAAGAGTAACAGTATCAGCATGAACTGAAATCTCTCCCATCATTGTGCGGAATACATATCCAGTAACACCAATGATATCACCAACATCTAGCTTCTTGAAATCAGCATACTCGTCTGTTCCAAGCTCATCTCTTGATACGAACACCTGGATATTTCCACTCTTATCCTGAACGTTACAGAAAGAAGCCTTACCCATAACACGTTTAGACATCATACGTCCTGCGATGCTAACCTTTATAGGATTTGCATCCATTATTGCACGTCTTTCATTGTAAGCTTCAGTTTTAACAGCCTTTGCTTCTTCTGGCTCCATTCCTTCAGTATCTGGCATATCCTTGCCGACAAGAAGCTTTGCTTCAAGAGCCTCATACTCTGCTTTTGCCTCAGCAGCATGATAACTCTGATCGTACTTTGTTATAACAAAAGGATCCTTTCCTGCTTCCTGAAGATTAGCAAACTTCTCACGACGAACCTTGAGTAGCTGGTTCAGATCCTGAGTCTGCTGACCCTTTCCGTTATTCTTGTTCTGATTGTTCTGTTCTGACATATTTTTTTCCTCTCTAATATGAGTATCCAATAATGTATAAAAACCGCTGGAATAATACTCCAGCGGTTAATGTTCTACACAAAGAGACTAATTTATTTCTCTCTCTTAAAATCAAGTATCTTATAACTATGTCTTCCGTTTGGAGCATCAACTGTTACTACCTGTCCTACCTTAGAACCAATCAGCTTAGATCCAAGTGGAGATTCGTTAGAAATCTTTCCTTTAAGGATGTTAGCACCAGTTGAACTGGATATTTTGTATGTGAACTCTTCTTTAGACTCCATATCAACAAAGTGCACCTTGCATCCAATATATACAGACTCTGTATCTAAGCTATCTTCATCGATAACTTCAACGTTCTTGAGAATTTTCTCAAGCTCTGCAATACGTGTCTCTATATCTCTCTGCTCATCTTTAGCAGCATCATACTCGGCGTTCTCTGATAAGTCTCCCTGTTCACGAGCTTCTTTAATTTTCTGAGCTATTTCTTTACGACGGTTAACTTTGAGATCAGATAATTCGTCCTCAAGGTTTTTAAGTTCTTCATATGTGACTATGTGCTTTTTTTCTTCTGACATGGTTTACTCCTTTGTATGAGATTTATGATATCTCCAAATATACTTATTTAGGTTTTCTTCAGATTATTTGTAATAATCAAAAAGCATTCATAAGGTCGCGCTAACGCGCTTCTCCGTCTGCTTCGCAGACTGCCTTATTTCATGCATTTTTGATTCTTGCTTCGCAAGTACGTCAAGTTTCTAACCAGCCGCCTCTGAAAGCAAGCTTTCTCGGCGTCAGCTTAAAAACTTGCCTATTACAAATAATAATTTATTTTTGCAGATGACGGGACTCGAACCCGAACCCACGTTATGTGGACATGAACCTGAATCATGCGCGTATACCAATTCCGCCACATCTGCTTAAAACGCCAAAGCCAAGTTTAACACAGCGTTTTGTATGTGTCAACAATGGCTTTGGCAGTATTTACTTAACTAATTATTACTCTTCAGAAGTTGCATCATCGCTACTAGCGTCTGTTGCTGAAGCCTTTACTGCATTATCATATATGAAGTCCATAATCTTTGTGTAGAGTACTTCATAATAATAATCCTCATCTGTAAAACCATACTGCTGATTTAGTGTTTCCTTATCAGATAATCCTGACATTTCCAGAAGCTCTTTAACCTTAGCATCAGCTTCTTCATCTGTTACAGTAATCTTCTCTTTCTCAGCGATAGTTACAACAACCATCTTCTCTTTGATGTATGTCTGTACTGAGTCCTTGATATTTGACTTGAAATCTTCAAGTGTATATCCATAGTTGCTTAGGTATGTATTAACGTCTACACCATTCGCCTCAGCTTCCTGCTCAACATTATCCATTACCATCTTGATTCTTTCCTCAACTTCTTCCTGAGGATATTCGCTTACAGTACTGTTGTCAATAACCTGTTGGAATAATGAACTCTTATCTGAAGAAAGATCTGATTCTGCAGCATTTTTCTTATATTCATCAAGAAGTGACTTCTCATACTCCTCAACTGTTGAGTAATCTGTAGCACTAGCTACAAGAGCGTCGTCATACTTTGGCTCTTCTTTTTCTACTATATAATTGAGAACTGTCTGGAATACGGCATCCTTACCAGCAAGGTCTGTGCTGCCGTAATCATCTGGGAATGTAACTTCAACGTCAAATGCATCTCCAGGGCTATGTCCTTCTATCTGCTCCTCGAATCCTTCTATATAACTACCAGATCCAAGCTCGAGATCAGTTCCTGCACCCTGTGTGCTTCCGCCTTCGAATTCCTCACCATCGATAGTACCTACATAATCAATGTTTACAGTATCGCCTTCTGTAGCGATTCCTGTCATTATCTTATTCTCCTTTGTATTCTGAGAGATAAGATTCTGAATATCATACTGAATGTTATCCTCTGAAACTGGAGTCTTTGTAGGCACATATGATAAGCCCTTGTACTCGCCAAGAGTTACATACTTGCTATACTCCTTTGCCATATCTTCGATAACACCCTTTGATTTGTTTCCACATCCTGAGAATAATGAAATCATCATTACTACTACAAGAAGGGCACTAATCTTTCTGAACTTCATAATAAGCATCCTTTCACTTTTCCTAGTAAATAGTCTTTACACTATAATTCTCGTTTTCATTCAACCGTATGATAATAACACACAAACCTTTAAAAATAAAGTATATTTTAATAATTCTCTCTTTTTTCACAATATTTACAAAAAGATTTGCAGATGCTATAATTTTTTTCTGTAATTAAGGAGGGCTCAAAAATGGTCCAGATAACAAATGTAAATATAAAGAAACTTAGTCCAAATGCGACTATTCCAACCTATGGTTCGGACTATGCAGCCGGCGCTGATCTATACGCTTGCATAGATAGTCCAATAACTTTTGAGCCAGGTGAAACTTATTTAATAAAAACCGGTTTATCCATGGAAATTCCTATTGGCTATGCTGGTCTTATATACGCAAGAAGCGGTCTTGCCTCCAAAAGAGGCCTAGCTCCAGCTAATAAGGTCGGAGTTATTGATAGTGATTATCGTGGCGAGATAATGGTTGCACTTCACAATCATTCAACTAAGCCACAGACAATCGAACCAAACGAAAGAATCGCGCAGCTTATAATAACACCTTATATACAAGCTGCATTTAACGAAGTAGATGAACTATCCGACACCGTTCGCGGGGAGGGAGGCTTCGGTTCCACCGGAACGAAGTAACAGGGCGCGACTAGGGACTATGCAAAACAGAACCGTCCCTATTTGCATAGTCCCCATTTACATACCTATTTGAATAAATTAAAATTCAATTCTTTTATATACATCAAAGTCTACGGATTTTTCGTAGGAGAAGCTGGAATCTATATCATTCTTCCACTCTCCATACAGTTCTTCCATGTATTCATTCTTCTTAGTTTTTATTATATCTTCTTTATGCAGGTCTGTGGCATTTCTATCTGTCAGTGCCTTCATATAGAAGATATGATATCCGTACTCAGATTCAGTAACCAGGCTGTAGGAGCCATCCTCTAAGTTATACAAACTGTCATATATCTCTTCACCATAAATACCCTTTATCTCTGAAGGAGTCATAGTATAATACGATGAATTCTGCAAACCATAGTATTCCGCTAGTCCCTCTATATTTGTACTATTTGAATTTGATGAAGAGGTTCCATCGTTGATTCCACTCTCTATCGGATTGATCAGAGTATTATAGGCCTGAACCGCTCTATCATACTGCGCCGCCTTCTCATCCTCAGAAAAGCCTGTCACATCTCCACTAGATGCAACTGCATAACACTCGAAGTATAAATCGTAAAATGTTGTCTCGCGCGCTTCTTCATCTGAAACCTCTATTCCAGCTTCACCAATAATCTTGTCATAAACCTTTCGAGCCACCATATTTTCCTGCATAACGGACTTAACTAGATCATAGGACAGCTGCATGTCGTGAATCTGATCATCTGTTAGCTTAGCATAGAAGGCATCCGTCTCACTGGCAACCGTCTTCTCGTCATCCTCTGTTAGAGCAACCTTATAGTCAGAAGCCTTTGCATTCAGCATCTTAACATGTACGATATTTTCTATAATATCTCTTCTGGTTACATCCTCCATGTTAGCGGTATCATCCTTGCTAACAGATATGCTGGTTCCCCAGATCTCATTTCCATATATTGATTCATAATCCTCAATAACTGTGTTTGCATACAGATACACCTCACCAAGAGATACATCCTTACCCGCATATCTAAATACTGCGTCTGCATTTTCCTCTGCTATCTCTGCCTCACCACAACCCACGGTAACAAGAACTAGTGCAGCCATTAATATCGCTGCTAGATAGCTTCTGATTTTTCCCTTGCGAAATGTCATCCAACTAACCTCTTATTCATCCTTATCTCTTATGATAAGATTCTCATTTATATCATTAATTACTTCTTCTATCTTCTCGAGCATGTTGTCCTGAACTAAGCTTGATGTCTTAACAGAGAAGCCCGATTCCTTTGCAGTTATAAGTCGCATATCACCCTTATACTTTTTGATAAACCTGGACACCTTCGCCACATCTATTGGCGCGCCATCCTTGATGATATATTCAACTCTATCCTGCCTATATCTTAGAAATGTTATATACGCCTTATGAGCCATTGCCTTAATAAGCGCCACTCTCATGAGTCGTTGCATCGTCTTCGGAACAGGTCCAAATCTATCCTCTGCCTCATCAACTATATCAGCTATATCATCCTCTGTCTCGATATGTGATATTCTCTTATACATTTCAAGCTTCAGATATTCATTTCGAACATATTCATCTGGGATAAATGCATCTACAGGGATATCAACAGAAGTATCAAAATCCTCTTCAACCTTTTCTCCCATCTTCGTACGTATAGCCTGACTAAGCAGTTTAACGTACAGGTCATATCCAATTTCTTCCATATGACCAGACTGGCTGCTACCGAGGACATTTCCCGCTCCACGAATCTCCAGGTCTTTCATGGATATTTTATATCCTGAACCCAATTCTGTAAACTCCCTAATTGCAGAAAGCCTCTTCTCAGCAACCTCCTTAATTACCTTATCTCTTCGGTACATCAGAAAGGCATAACTGGATCTATCCGATCTACCAACACGGCCACGAAGCTGATACAGCTGAGCTAGTCCGAAGTTATCTGCATTATGGATAATAATCGTATTAACATTCGGTATGTCGAGACCGGTTTCAATTATAGTAGTTGAAACCAGAACATCTATCTCTTTATTAATGAAGGCGTGCATGATATTCTCGAGTTCCCGCTCCTTCATCTTGCCGTGAGCAAACTCTATCCTTGCATTTGGTATCAGAGCTCTAAGCTCGAGGGTCACTCGCTCTATATCATCCACTCTATTATATACATAGTAGATCTGGCCATTACGAGCCAGCTCCCGGGCAATCGCCTCCTTGACTATTTCCTTATCATACTCCATTACGTAAGTCTGTATAGGACGTCTATCTACTGGAGGCTCTTCAAGAAGGCTCATATCTCTTATTCCTATAAGACTCATATGAAGAGTTCTAGGAATAGGCGTCGCCGTCAGTGTAAGAACATCCACCGTATTCTTCAGCTGCTTAATAGTTTCCTTATGCTTAACACCGAATCTCTGTTCCTCGTCAATGATCAGAAGTCCGAGCGCCTTATAGGCTACATCCTTGGAGAGAAGTCTGTGTGTTCCTATAACTATATCAACACTTCCATTCTTCAGTCCTTCCAGGATTTCTTTAACTTCCTTAGTGGTACAGAATCTGGACAGCACCCTGATATTTACAGGATAATCCTTCATTCTTTCTGTGAAGGTTGAGAAATGCTGTTCTGCCAAAATAGTAGTTGGCACCAGATAAGCGACCTGTCTTCCATCCTGAACAGCTTTAAAGGCCGCTCTGATAGCAACCTCAGTTTTACCAAAGCCGACATCTCCACAGATTAGACGGTCCATGATCTTGTCGCTTTCCATATCCCTCTTGGTATCTAGTATCGCATTATACTGATCTGGTGTCTCCTCGTATGGAAACAGCTCCTCGAATTCCTTCTGCCAGATAGTATCCTCAGAGAACTGATAGCCCTTCTTGTTCTGACGAATAGCATAGAGCTGTATCAGTTCATCCGCTATATCATCGACATGGGATCTAACTCTCTCACGTGTCTTGTTCCATTCATTTCCCCCCAGCTTATTCAGCTTTGGTTTTCTGGAATCCTTGCTAGCGAACTTACCGATAAGGCTCAGCTGCTCAACTGGAATAAATAGCTTACCGCTGTCAGCATAATCTATATGTATATAATCACGTTCTCTTCCATCAGAGGTACGAACCTTTTCTATCCCTTTATAGATACCGATTCCATGTCTCTCATGTACGACATAGTCTCCGACACCTATCTCATCTATACTTCCGTACTTTTCACCTTCATATTTAGGCGGAAGCTTCTTTCTACGTTTTCTTCCGCTGTCCGCTCCAAATATCTCGCTCTCATTTATGATTACGAGCTTAACCTCTGGAATTCTTATACTTTCCTCAAGATTACCTGTAGTAACCATAACCTCGCGTGGCTGCAGAACTCTCGACTTGCTACTGGAGAAAAATGCCATTATATCTTCATCTACTAGAGACTGAACGAGTCTCTTCGCTCTAGTCTGAGATGGAGATACGATCATTATTCCGTAATCATCATTACGCCACTTTCTTATATCAGTAAGAAGTCTGGTTGTATTGCCCTTATAGGACTCTACCCCCTTTGTCTCGAAATGATAAGAATCCTTGAAAACAAGGGTTCCCTCAGAATAGAAGAATTCTGACATAGAAACAGTTTTCATCTTTGCCAGTCTTCCCACTATCTCGTTGCTACTGAAGAGAACCTCCGCCTGTTTCGGAAGTATATATCCACTCTCAAGTCTTGCCTTCATAGATATTGCAAATTCATTGGAATGTGCAACCGCCCTCTCCTCAACCTTAGCAGGATCATCTACGAAAACTGGTACATCCTTAGGAAGATAATCCAGAAATGACACTGTATCGGTAAAGAAATAATTAACTAAGCTATCTAGACCTGATGTAGAGTTATACTCAACAACCTCTTCCTTAACATGCTTAATATAAGATCTTAGTCTGGCATAAGACTCAGTCTCAAACTTTTCCTTGAAGACCTTAGCGACTCTTTCGCCCTCTTCTTCTATTTCATCTATACCTCTTTTGATACGTGCCGCACTAAGGACGTACTCACTACTTGGCAGAATGTCGAAGCTCTCACAGCTTTCTATCGATCTCTGTGTGCTCTCATCAAAATATCTAATAGAGTCAACCTCGTCACCGAAGAACTCAACTCGACAAGGGCACTCTTCTGTAAGAGGGTATATATCAAGTATACCTCCACGTACAGAAAACTGCCCACGCGCATCAACTACTCCAACATTTTCATAACCCAGCATGATAAGCCTACGTTTGATGTCCTCCAACTCTATCTCCTGGCCTACTGACAGGCTGAAGGCATGTCTACGGAAATATTTCATATCCGGAATTTTATCCATCAGTCCATCAACAGTGGTTATGATAACTGTTCTTTCGTTCCTATATATTCTTTTGATGATTTCAAGTCTTTTAGCAGACGTCAGATTACCATGAACATCGGCATAATAAAACAGAGCATCCTTCGCAGGATACAGATATACATCTCGATCAATGAATCTGTAGTCCTGAAA